>NZ_JAYGHD010000287.1:0-52407 GCF_034932245.1 Nostoc sp. UHCC 0251 | reverse complement strand
TATAACGCACAAACATTCAACATGACCCTTGGCAGAATTTTAAGTACAGGAAACAGCAAAGATATAACGCAATACGGTTCAGTTAAGGCTAAAACAGTTTGTCAAAGTCAATTGTTGTAACGATGAGGATATAGCTTAATATGAATTTTTCTTTAAAAAGCCGTCGGCGATTTATGCAGTTAATGGGCATGGGTTCAGCCACAGTAATTCTGGCTGATTTATTCCCAAATCAACGGGTAAATGGTTACACTATCAACGGTCAAGACACAGATGCTGCTCTCTGGAAAAGTCAAAAGGCTTATAAGTCTTCAGAACTAAAAGCCATTGATCAAACTGTGGCTGAGTATATGCAAAATTATGATGTTCCCGGTCTTTCCTTCGCTATTGCTAAAGATGAGCTATTAGTCTTATCCAGAAGCTACGGCTTTGCTGACAAATCGACAGGTGAAAAAGTCACACCGCGTCACCGCTTCCGCATTGCCAGTGTATCAAAACCAATTACCGCGATCGCCATTATGAAACTGGTAGAACTAGGCCAGTTACAATTAAGCGATCGCATTTTCGGTGAAGGTGGCATCTTAAGCACTACCTACGGCACAACCCCCTATAATACCAATATCGAAAACATCACCGTAGAACATTTACTCACCCATTTGGGTGGCGGTTGGCCTAACGATAACGATGACCCGATGTTTCATAATCTCTTCATGAACCAGACCCAACTAATTAGTTGGGTATTAGATAACCGTCCTTTAGATAATGTACCAGGGACTACACATACTTACTCTAATTTTGGTTTCTGTCTTTTGGGGCGGGTAATCGAACGGGTCACAGGGCAAACCTACGAAAATTATGTCAAAACTAATATTCTCAAACCATCCGGTATCACCGATATGGAAATTGGCGGTGATACCCTAGAGGAGAAAAAAGCCAATGAAGTTACTTATTACGGTCAAGATGGTCAAAATCCTTACGATATGAAAATAGCACGGATGGATGCTCACGGCGGTTGGATTGCTAAACCTAGTGACCTAGTACGGTTGGCAGTGCGGGTAGATGGTTTGAATTCCAAACCTGATATTCTTAGTGCTAATGCGATCGCTACTATGTATCAAGGCTCAAGTGTCAACCCTGGATACGCTAAAGGATGGGCTATAAATACAGCCAATAACCGTTGGCACACTGGCAGTTTACGCGGAGAACAAGCATTACTAATCAATACTGGCGATGGTTTCTCGTGGGCAGTGCTAGTTAATACCCGCAGTCCAAAACCAGACTTCGGTTTACACCTCGACCAACTCATGTGGAACATTAGAAGCAAAGTTCCTAATTGGTAATCCATCTAGACCTCGGCAAGGGTACTCCCACCACACCGGAAAGTCAATCTCAAGGGTGGCGCTTACGCCGGGTTTTGACTAATCCAAAGAGCTTTTGATGTTCAACAAGATAAGGAACAGCAAGACAAGCATCACCACGGAAAAACTTTTTGGTTTACTGATAGTTAATTACCTTCTAGCAAAGTCCAGAAGTAGCCATCTGGTGCAACAAAGGAAAAACTCATCTCACCAAACTCATTACTAATGATGTTTGTAACTTTTTGTACAGTACTTGCTTTGATGCGATCGTAATATTCCTGTATTCCCTTAACTCGATAGGTATATAAAGACATACCCAAGCTACCTGGTTGGGCTGCCTCAAAGTGCGATTCTAAATTAATCTTTTCTGGGAATCGAACAATATAAAGCCTACCACTACGTGTAGCCATCAGATCAGACTTAGAAGAACGGGGATCATCAAAGGTAGTGACAATAAACTTTTCACCAGGGTTAAGGTCAAAAATATCTCGACCGGCTGGCGAAGATTCATAGCTAGTTTCAACATCATCACGCACACGCAGTAAACCTAAAACTTCTTCATAAAACTTTAGGGTTTCTTTGCTATCATCTTGAACAATAATCCCAATATGGGTAAACTGACTAGTCTTGAGAGCAGCATTATGGTTAACTTGTCCGTAATGCGGTAGCGTATAGCCAAACCGTTGAAATAAAACCTGTCGAGCTAACGGTTGCAGTAATAGCATTTCTCGCACACCAACTGCTGGCTCAATAAAAGGACGGCTTTTCCTCTCTTTGTTGTAGATAACTTCCCAATAAGGGATAGAGTATCTAATAGGCAAACCTGCGGATTTTGCATTCTCTATATGATTTAAGATACTTAACACATCCGCCGTTAAACTTGTCGCCCAGCGATTTCCTTTAATTTTCATCGACGCTATTCCCAAACCTTCATGGGTGGGATTTTGCCAAACCATTAGCCGAATCAAACCATGATCTGCATTTTGGTGGTAGAGGCGAATTGAGCGTAAAGATGAATTCACACCATATAATTGATTAGCTATATCTGCGGTTAATTCACCTACCTCACCAATACGATAGCCAAATTGCTCCCAATACTGAATTGCAGAAATTGGCTCTGGGATACCAATACAGACTTCATAGATACCTTCAATTGCGGTTTGTTGTTTGTGAGTCATACCAATTTTGAATTTTAGATTTTACATTGGGTCAAAATTGTCAAAATTACTTGTTTCTTTGTTACCGTGATCTGCATGGGAACAAAAGAAGAGCAATAAAGTGTTTACAAAAGGATCTCTTAAAGAATCTGAAAAGCAACAACTTTATTTTGTAGCTTATAATCTACTTACAAAAATAAGATATCTAACGCTTTTCAAGTGTGCCATTCGGTAAGGTGTCGTAAACTCTTTGCTGGAATATGTTGTATATTGTTCAAAGTTTTGGTTAATATAACCACGCATCGCAAATCTGCAAAATGCCCCTCAGACTGGAAGTTACTGACTTACAATAGAAGGTCGAATTCCTGTTAGAAAGCATTCGCCTTTGGAGAAATACTTTTCGATTTACTGAAATTATGCAGAAATTGAAGTTCAGATGTGGTGAGGTCGCGCCATTGACCCAATTGTAGGTCATCTAATTGTAGATGGGCTATACTTACCCTGACCAGCCGCAAAGTCGGAAACCCAACAGCCGCAGTCATACGCCGTACTTGGCGGTTTTTTCCCTCTGTCAAGGTCATTTCTAGCCAAGCTGTCGGTACATTTTTGCGAAATCTAATCGGTGGGGTACGTTCAGGTAGCTGTGGCTCTTGTGGTAATAGCCTAACTTCTGCTGGCTGAGTGCGGTAATTTTGAATTTCTACACCTGTTTGCAACTTTTTTATGGCATCTGCATCTGGAATTCGCTCTACCTGTACCCAGTAAGTACGTTGATGACCAAAACGCGGATGGGCGAGACGATGTTGCAATTGCCCATCGTTTGTTAACAGCAGCAACCCTTCACTATCCCAATCTAAGCGTCCTACAGGATACACATCAGGTACGTCAATATAATCTTTCAAGGTGCTATGTGTGGGAGCATCTTTTGTAAACTGGCTGAGAACGCCATAGGGTTTATAAAAAATAATATATCGATAATGATTTGTCATTAGTCATTTGTCATTGGGCATTAATCAATAATTCTTCTTCCCCTGCTCTCCTGCCCCCTCTGAATACTTCTGGGTTAAGCCCAAAATCAGGTAGATTAACAGTTATTCGATAATACCTTTTATGCGGAACATTACGCGTAGCTTGCTTCCCTTGAACCAAGGATTGAATGTCTAGTGGTCTGGCAAGTCAATTTTGATGGGTGAGGACTGGGGAAAGGAGAAAGGGGAAAGGGTAAGGGATTTAAACCCTTTCCCCCTTCCCCCTTACCCTTTACCCCGCCAAGTTCACTTGGCGAACTACTAGTGAACTCCTAAGTAATAAAATTCTGTTTTTTCCATATCTCATGCTCTATGACCAACTACTTTCGCTCTAATATAGATGCAATGGCTAGCTACATTCCCGGTGAGCAGCCTCAACGCGGTACACAGATCATTAAACTCAACAGTAACGAGAATCCCTATCCTCCTTCGCCTGCGGCGCTAGCTGTGCTGCGGAATATCGATGGCGAATGGTTGCGGCGGTATCCAGAACCTTTCGGGGGGGAGTTTCGGCAAGCTGCAAGTAAAGTTTTAGGAGTTCCTAGTGATTGGATCATTGTAGGAAATGGCAGTGACGAATTATTGAGTGTAGTGATTCGAGCCTGTGCAGAACCTGGGAAGAAGGTAGTTTATCCGATGCCAACTTACGTGCTATATCGCACATTAACAGAAATGCAAGCTGCGGAAATTATTGAGATTCCCTACAGCGAGGACTACAGTTTACCTTTGGAAGAACTAGTTGCTGCCAATGGCTCTGTGACATTCATTGCGTCGCCTAATAGTCCATCTGGGCATGTGGTAGCAATCAATGATTTACGAAAATTAGCCAGCCAGTTATCTGGAGTTTTAGTGATTGACGAAGCATACGTCGATTTTACCGAAGAGGATGCATTGGCTTTGGTAAAGGAATATGAAAACGTCATTGTAATTCGCACACTTTCTAAAGGGTACTCATTGGCAGGATTGCGGCTGGGATTTGGGGTGGCGAATCCCAAGCTGTTGCAGGGATTGTTTAAGGTGAAAGATAGCTATAACATTGATGCGATCGCTTGTGCAATTGGCACGGCTGCTATTACCGATCAAGCTTATAAAAATGCTTGTGTGGCAAAGATTAAAGCATCACGGACTAAGTTAGCAACAGACTTAAAACAATTAGGTTTTCATCTTTGGGATTCTCAAACTAACTTTTTACTGGTACAGCCAAGAGAAGCAAACGCAGAATATCTCTATCAAAAACTGAAGGAACGGGGCATTTTAATCCGCTACTTCAAGCAGCCTGGACTAGATGATAAATTACGCATTACTGTTGGCACCGATGAACAAAATCAGGCTCTCGTGGAGGCACTAATTTATTTGTTGGCGACTTAGAGTAAGGGAGGAGGGGAAGCAAGGGAAGTAGAGGGAGTAGGCTACGGTGTACACACAAGTCGGAAAAACTTCATCTACCAAAGATTTACGGTGCGTTACGCTGGCGTGACAAAGCTAAATTGTTGCAATCATGGCGATGCTTGCGGTGGTCACTGAGCTTTGTCGAAGTGCGGGCTACACCAACGCATTTGTTATTTCGGCGAACTCATTTGTTACTTCGGCGGACACATTTGTTAATTTGGCGTTCGCATTTGTTGATTCGGAGTTCGCATTTGTTGATTCGGCGATCGCATTTGTTGATTTAGCGTTCGCATTTGTTGATTCGGCGATCGCATTTGTTAATTCGGCGTTCGCATTTGTTGATTTAGCGTTCGCATTTGTTGATTCGGCGATCGCATTTGTTACTTCGGCGTGTCCATAACGCACCCTACGAAACTACTAAAAGAGTTGAAACCTGTACTGGTCATACTTGTGTGTACATCCTAGCCGATGTATTGGGAAGGGAACTAGATTTTCCGGTTTCTCCCCAATGCATCGGTGGGATTAAGGGGGGTAATCCGACTTGTTGTACACCGTAGGGGGAGCAGGGGGAGCATTGGTGTCAACTTAAGCTCAAATGCATGTCCCACAGGCGTTTTACCCCCCTTAGTCCCCCCTTGTCAAGGGGGGAAACAGGAAATTTGTTCCCTCCCCTTGACAAGGGGAGGGTTAGGGTGGGGTGACGCGGATAGTGATGGGAAGCCAAAGAACTGAATATCACATCATTACAAGGGTTTCACGTTAAGTTGACACGTATGCAGGGGGAGAAAAAAGGGTTAACTGAACCGTATTCAGATATAAAGTATGTTTTACTCGTGACTCCTAATATCAATATTTATATTAGAGAAATTAGAGACTTAGGGCTTCTAGCTTCGCCTGAAGCGGGATAGAGATAATAAATTCAGCCCCTTGTCCTAAAACGGATACACACTCTAACTGTCCTCGATGCTTATTGGTCACAATCTGGTAACTAATAGATAGCCCTAAACCAGTGCCTTTACCAACAGGTTTGGTGGTAAAAAAGGGTGTGAAGAGTTGTCGCCGCACATTTTCGTCGATACCAGAACCGTTGTCAGCAATGCGAATGACGGCGGCATCTCCTTCAACAGTAGTACGAATTGTAATGATACTTGGCTGACGTGCGATATCAGTATAAGTTCGGTGTTCGTTAAATTCCTCTAACGAGTCGATCGCATTTGCGATTAAATTCATAAATACCTGATTTAGTTGCCCAGGGTAACATTCTACGGGTGGCAGGTTGCCGTACTCCTGTATTACCTGAATTCCCGGAGAATCTGGGTGGGGTTTTAGCCGATTTTGCAAAATCATTAAGGTGCTATCAATGCCCTCATGGATATCAACGGCTTTAACTTCGGCTTCGTCTAGGCGGGAAAAGTTTCGTAAAGATAATACAATTTGGCGAATGCGATCGGTTCCCACTTGCATTGAAGCCAACAACTTAGGTAAGTCTTCCATCAAAAAATCTAAATCAACCGCATCTATCTCACTTTGAACTTTAGGTGGTAAATTCTGGTTTTGCTGTTGATAAAGTTGTACTACACTCATCAAGTCTTTGACATAATTATTGGCGTAAGTAAGGTTGCCGTAGATAAAGCTGACTGGGTTATTGATTTCGTGAGCAACACCCGCCACTAACTGCCCCAGACTAGACATTTTTTCGCTTTGCACCATCTGGGACTGGGTGAGCTTCAATTCATTCAGCGTCTGCTCTAGCTGCTTTGCTTTCTCACGCGCTTGTGTTTCCGAAATCTCTAACTCCTGGGAGTATATGTGCAAATTTGTGTAGAGCCGAGCATTTTCTATAGAGATGGAAACTTGTGAAGTCAGTAAATTCAGTACTTCTAATCGCTCTGCATTAAAGGCTCCGGTAGTGAGGTTATTTTCCAGGTAAAGAACTCCAGTTAGTTTACCCTGATGAGCGAAAGGCGAACACAAAACTGATTTGGGTTGATTGGCAACAATATAGTCGTCACTCGCAAAACGCTTTGTGTGGCTAGCATTGTCTAAAACCAAATTTTCTTTTGTTCTTTCAACATAGTTAATTAGCAAAAGTGGTAGTTTATGCTTTACTTGAAAAAGACTGGACGATCGCACTGTCACTTCATCTCGATCAATGCTTCCTTCGGCTTCAATCACCCACTGGTTCTCCCGTTTTACAAGTAGATAACCCATTTGGGCCCCAGCATTCTCGATCGCAATTGTCATCATCTTCTCTAGCAGCCGACTTAGCTCCATCTCACTTGAGAGTGCCTGCGATGCTTTAATCGCTGTGCTGATATCTAGAGCTTGGGTTTTAGCTTCAGAAATGTCCTGAATCTGCTTTGTAGCCATACGCCGCTCGACTGTATCTCTAAAAATTTGGGAATATTGTTCGTCTAGTTGCCGAACTTTACCCGTAGCTTGCCACTTTAAATAGCCATAGCGGGCTTCTTTTAAATAAATTTTGGCAAAGTTTTTCCTATCCTTGGCTAAGTAAAATCGAAATGCCAGTTCGTTTGCTAAGGCTTCATTTTGTAAATAACCATTTTCGGCAGCAGAAGCGATCGCCTTATCATACAGCTCCATTGCCTGATAATCTTGTTGGTGAATCCGAGCCACTTCTGCTTGAATCAGCAGGAACTTGTGTTGATAATTAGTTGGGCAGTGCATTGCCCATTGCTGGAATTTTTCTAAGTTGGTATTTAGTTTATCCAGATAAATCACTTGAGTTGTGGTATCTACCTCCGCATAAGCTCCAGCCAAGGCAATACTTTGGTGAAAGTAGAAAACAGGATTAATAAAAATTCCTCGCGATCCCCCAACAAATTTTTCGGCATTGTCTGCATACTCAACAGCTTTGGTAGATTCTCCATACCAGTTACAGAGCGCAAGTTTATAGATGTAAACTACAAATGCACTCAACATATCCGAAGATGCCAACGCAAACTCTAGCACTTGCTGTTCATCTGCCCAAGCTCCAACAAGCTCATCAATCTTTCCTGCTGGCTTAGTTAGGTTAGCGATCGCTTCCCTAGCCAGCAGATGGTAGTTCAACATATTTTTGTCAATCTTGCGGAGGGTAGGAATAAAATCGTCGGCTACTTCTGCGGTTTTTTCCAAAGATTCATTCCCAAATAAGCATTGCCATAAAAAATTAACTGAACAATAACCAGACCATTGATAAGAACCTGTTTCTAAACCACTATTAAATCCCTTTAATAAATAAGGTTTTCCCTGGCTAATATGGTCTTTATAGTGACAGATTAAACCTCCCCACATATTCAAAATATTTGCTTCTAATTCCTTTGTTCTTAAAATTTCATGCAAACGCAGAGAAAGCTCACCAAACTCATAACCTGAATCTACCTCACCATATTGAAAAACTAAGTTGAAAGAATACAGCATATAACCAAATACTGAAATTGGTGAGTTGCCATACTGAACAGAAAGTTGAGTTATATTCATCGATGTGATATGCAACGCTTTAGATCCTAAAAAGTAGGCAATGGGCCAGACTTCTTTTAAGATGCGTTGAGCCATTAACTTCTCTTCGTCTTGCATTTGTGGTAGTTCTGCAAGACTAGAAGTTGAGCGATCGCCAATAATTTTTTTTGTCTGATTAAGTTTTGCCAACAGATATGCATCATCAGGATAAGCTGTAAACTTCAAACCTAAAAGTTCCAAGGTATTTAACCCAATTTCATAGGCGGAGTTTAAGTCATTCTCCATGCGATAACACATAATCCGATATTCATTCACGCGACACATATCAAGAGTAGTTTTAACTTGGCTGAAAGTCCCCTCAAAAATCAGCAAAGCTTCTTCATATTTACCATTTAAAAATTCCGCTTCTCCAGATTGTAAATATAAAGTTAATGTAAGCGAATATTTATCTTCCCAGCTATTTTCAGGTAGATAGCTCATCCCTATTTTCAGCAATTTTAGTGCAGTTACAAATGCCGAAGATGATTTTGCTCGCTGACCTGCTTTCAGATTTAGTTCTGCCAGTTCGTATCTTTCTGCTTGCTCTACAATCAATGAACTGCCAGCATTGAGATGATTGACGATCTCAAAAAGATGCTCCTCTAACTGGGATTTTTCAGTATTATGTAATAGTAATTTTCCTACCTTTAGGTGGACTTGCTGTTGCTGATCAGTTGGAATTAAAGAATAGGCAGCTTGCTGAACGCGATCGTGCAAAAACTTATAGTCAACTTGTACGGCAGTATCGCAGTATGTTGCCAATTCCGACTGATTCAACAACTGGGGAATTTTGTAAGTATCGCTTAAGGGAAGAATTAATCCTGCCTGCAAAGCTTCCCATAAATCAACTGCTGTTGCTGATGGAGATTTTTCGTTTACTACAGCTAGAATTTCTAAATCAAATCGGTTACCAACACAAGCAGCTAATTGTAAAACTTGCTGCGTCGGTTCTGACAGCCTCTGAATTTTATTCACCATTAAATCGACAACATTATCGGTAATGGCTTGTTCCTGAATCCTGTTGAGATCCCACTTCCAGAAACCCGAACGATAATCAAATGTTAAAAGATTATCTTGATGCAGTACTTTTAGTAACTGAGTCAAGAAAAAGGGATTACCTTGGGTTTTTTGAAATAGCAAATTAGCTAAAGGTTCTGCTTGAGATGATTCGCAATTGAACGTGTCAGTAACCAGTTGAGTAATATGAGGTGCTGCTAATGGCTTCAAAAGTAACTCTTCAACGGTTGCTCCAAATGCTTGAATTGTCTCTAGCATTAGCATCAGCGGATGGGTGGGACTAACTTCGTTATCTCGGTAAGCCCCAATTAGCAAGAGATACTGACTTTCTGGGTCAGTCATCAGATTCTCGACCAGGTTCACAGAGGCAGCATCTGCCCATTGGAGGTCATCTAAAAACAGTACTAAGGGATGTCCAACAGCAGTAAAGGCATGGATAAATTGCTTAAACACCCGATTAAAACGGTTTTGAGACTCAGCAACTCCCAACTGCGGTACAGGCGCTTGCTGCCCAATAATCAGTTCTACTTCCGGGATGACATCAATAATAACTTGACCATTAACTCCTAATGCTCGTAGTAATTTATTTTTCCAAACCTCAATTCTGGCTTGACTTTCAGTTAATAGTTGTCGCATCAATTCTCGAAATGCTTGAATCAAAGAAGCATAAGGAATATCTCGCTTGAGTTGGTCAAATTTGCCACCGATAAAGTAACCTCGTTGTCGCACAATCGGTTTGTGAACTTCGTTAACTAGTGAGGATTTGCCGATACCTGAGTATCCTCCTACCAACACAATTTCGCTGGAACCAAGGCTAACTTTTTCAAAGGCAGCCATTAAAGCCGCTACTTCTACTTCCCGACCGTAAAGTTTTTGAGCTATTTGGAATTGATGCGAAAAATCTTGCTGGCCTAAGTTAAAAAGGTCAATGCTGCCTTTTGTTTGCAGTTGTATCGCTGCTTGCTCTAGGTCAGCCTTTAATCCGTGAGCACTCTGATAACGGTCTTCAGCAGTTTTGCTCAGAAGTTTCATAGCGATCGCAGAGATTGCCAGTGGTACTTTAGGATTAATCTCATGCGGAGCTACTGGAATTTTCGCAATGTGACAATGCACCAACTCCATTGGGTCTTGAGCATTCTGGAAGGGGAGCCGACCCGTGAGCATTTCGTAGAAAATGACACCTAATGAGTAAAAATCTGTCCGATAATCTAAGGTTCGGTTGATGCGTCCGGTTTGCTCTGGCGACATATAAGCCAGTGTTCCTTCTAGGAGGTTGAGGCTACTGATTTCTGGGCTTTCTTTTGACAGCAGCGAAGCGATGCTGAAGTCAATCAATTTTATTTTTTCGGTATTGGGGTTATAAAGAATGTTTTCGGGCTGAAGATCCTTATGGATAATGTGGTGGGTATGTAACTCTCCTAAAGTCTCAGTAATTTGACGAGCAATGTTGAGAAATTTTATAAGTTCAAAGCCTGTATTAGATATCTGAGCTTTTAAAGATTCTCCACCAAAGTCTTCTAAAATAAGTGCTAGACCATTACTATAGCCGTTGTCGTAACTAATTAATTCATGAGCTTTGATGACACCTGTAATGTTTAAGTTTTGGATAATTTCGTATTCATGCTTGATCTGAGCAATCTCTTTGACAGTAGGATACTCTGCTTTAAGCACTTTAATAACAACTGAGTGTCCGTTAGCCTTGGAGTATGCTCGATAAATTATTGTGGCAGTAGCTTCATAAATTAAACCTGTAATACTATAATCTGGAATGCGAGAAATTAATTTAGACATTATTACTTCGCTGAATGTTGTCTTATAAGAGATTTTGGTGGCTCTTATAATAATTCCCGAAATTAAGGTTAAATTAACTCTTTAAGCCGTAAGTGAAGAACGCAGAAGGCAGTTCTTGCTATCTTGCTGGAGTTAAGAATTTAGATAAAGCTTCTCTACAAAACGTTTTAATCTCAACCCCATCTAATTCCAAGCAACCCTTACGGGTAAGGCTCATTCCGATGCTACCGATATGAAAATAGCCAGTTGTCTCAGTATGGAGACGACTATATTTACTGCTTCCCTGCGTGTCATAACTATCCCTATAACTTACTGTTTCTGCTTTTTTTACTGATTATACTCTTGACGTAGTAACAAAAGAGGGATAATTCGTAATTAATGAAATTATATTTAATTAGCGATCGCAGCCCTAATTTTAGAATTTTTTGACAAATAAAAAGTATAAATATAAAAAAATAAGCGTTTAATTTGCATGGTCTAGTACCCATACAGATTAAACGCTTAGAGTTGATTAATTTGTTGCTAAAGCTGGTTCTGCCAAGAAATATTTCAGATTTTCTTGCTGAGTGGCAAATTTCAAATACTGAGATGCCATTTCTGGTGTTAGCAATTCTATCATTAATCTGTTTTCCACCCAGAACTCAATCACATCAAAGAAAGAATCGCGGTTACAGCGCACTACACGCCAACCTTCACGGACACCGATTTGTTCAATTTCTTTTTGACTAATGGGTACAGAAATAGCTGCATGAATATCTGTAAATATAGAGGTAATTGCAGTATGCACAAATACACATTGTTCATCGCCTTCTCCAGGTTCAATTTGAGAGCCTAAAGGATAAAGTTCAATGGCTGTACCGTATTCATCAAAAGGTAGAACCATGTAGCTTCCTGGGTTGGGAGGAAAGGGAACAGCTTGCGCTTTTAAGATTTCTGCCAGAACTTGAGCAACATGGCTAGGGTTTCTAACAGCAATTGAAATATGATGAATCATAGAATAACCTCAGTTCGATATTTTATAAATTAGGAAACAATCGGGGAGAACTAGGGGAGATAAATAGGTAATTGATATTTTTTTGTAAATGATTATTAAGACATAGAACTAAGGTTAAATTACTAGAGTGAATTAGTAGCCGATTCTGGCTAAAGTCGATATTGCCATGCCTAAAGAGCCACTCAACTTGCCAAAAGCAGACATACTGGTAATTGATGACACGCCAGAAAACCTAATCCTCCTATCTACCATGCTGACGGAACAGGGATATAAAGTTCGCAGCGTAACTAAAGGTTCTACTGGGTTACGGGGGGCAAATGCAGTTCCCCCCGACTTGATTTTGTTGGATGTGAATATGCCTGAGATGAATGGCTATGAAGTCTGCCAACAACTGAAGGCAAACGATCGCACCCGCGAAATCCCAGTAATTTTTATCAGCGCTTTGGGTGATGTACTGGATAAGGTAAAGGCGTTTGCAGTTGGTGGGGTGGACTATATAACTAAGCCTTTTCAACTAGAAGAAGTCTTAGCACGAATTGAAAATCACTTGACAATTTGGAAACTGCAACAACAACTCCAAGCTCAAAATGAGTGCTTGCAGCAGGAAATTCACGACCGCGCCAAAGCAGAAGAGAAATTTACTAAAGTTTTTCGCTCTAGTCCCAATCCGATCGCGATCGCCACCATTTCTGAAGCACGCTTTATTGATGTCAATCCTAGTTTCTTGAGGATGAGTGGCTACTCGCTGGAGGAAGTAATTGGACAGACTGCTACTGTACTGAATTTGGGTAAGGATACAGTAGCGATCGCCCAGATCATCCAGCTTTTATCTGATACTGGGTCATTCCATAATCAGGAATTTGAATTTTCTACCAAGTCCGGAGAAGTCAAGACTATACTGCTATCTATCGAATTTATTGACCTGGGTGGGGTGCAATGCGCTTTATTGATTGCCAACGACATCACCGAACGTAAACGCTTAGAAAACGAGTTTATCTCTCTAGTTAGTCACGAATTACGTACACCTTTAACCTCTACAATGGGAGCATTAGATTTGTTGGGTTCAGGACAATTAGGAACTCTAACCGAACAAGGACAAAAAGTTCTCAGCATTGCTACTACTAATACTGAACGCCTGATCCGATTGATAAATGATATTCTCGATTTAGAGCGGATGAAATCAGTCAAAATCTTCATGCAGAAGGTGAAGTGCAACGTTGCTGATCTGTTAATTCTGGCAACAGAAACAATGCAAGCAATGGCAGATAAATTGCAAGTGAAACTGATTGTCCATCCTCTAACAATTGAACTTTGGGCAGACCCCGATCGCCTACTGCAAACTCTGACCAACTTAATAAGTAACGCTATTAAGTTTTCTGAACCAGGTGATACCGTGTGGATAAGTGCCACAGTCACAGAACACAAGGGTGTTGGGTTGGAAGAAAATGACCATTCTTCAACACAAGGCACTCCATTAACCAGTTTCCTGCTAATTAGTATCCGAGATGAAGGGCGAGGAATTCCTCAAGATAAATTACAAATAATCTTCGAGCGCTTTCAGCAGGTAGATGCATCCGACTCGCGCAACAAAGGAGGAACAGGTTTAGGACTGGCTATTTGCCGAAATATTGTCCAGCAACATAACGGTAAAATCTGGGTTGAGAGCATTTTGGGTGAAGGTAGCACGTTTTATGTACTGTTACCTTTGGCAACTTTCTAATAAATGGCTTCTCGCTGGTTAGTTCTCCCCAGCTTTTCCCCGATTTAGCTTTAGAATATCTCAAGAGCGATCAAGCAAATCAGCACGTACATTGTACAAGAGTGTCATTATGAGCAAAAATATCTTGATTGTTGATGATGAAGAAGATGTGCGGGCGATCGCAAAGTTGGGATTAGAAATGGGTGCTGGCTGGAATGTTTTAACAGCTAGTTCTGGTCAAGAAGCCTTAAACGTAGCTGTTAACCATAAACTAGATGTCATCTTACTAGATATGATGATGCCTGATATGGATGGGCGCGCAACTCTGCAACAACTGAAAGCTAACCCCACCACTAAGCAAATTCCAGTAATTTTATTAACAGCCAAATTTCAGCTATCGGATCGAGAGAGTTTTACTAACTTGGATGTTGCTGCTATTTTTGCCAAGCCTTTCCGTCCATTGAAACTGGCAGAGCAAATCAGTGAAGTACTGGATAGTTAGCCCGACTTTGATGAACGGCGGAGAATACATACTGGTTATATTCCTGCATCCCATGTAGTTTAATTATGGGTATTTAGTCAAATAAATGTGCAAATCAGACACATTATGGACATCAGGATAATCTGCACTTTCCTATTATCAATATTATATTTACTTATATTCCATCCCTTATGCCATTAAATCATTTACTGGTTGGGTATCTGAGGCGATCGCTAGGACATTAAAATACCCCAGTGGTTAACGGGGGTTTAATATGGCTATCAGTTTGAATATCATTTTTTGAGAATATTCGCAATTCCGTGTAATACATGGAAAATCTTCCTAATTCTATGTATTATTTGGTAGATTCTTGTACCTATTAATTTGTTTTAAACAGCCACACATACTTTCAATTTATTATTTAGCAATATTTTCAATAGATCCCAGGTTCTATCAATTAGTTGTACACTATTATTGATAATAGCTGTCATCATCAGAATTGCTGGTCTTAGTAAGCACCACTATTTTTAGTAAACAGAACGGCAAAAGTTCTAACAATCAACTTCAAATCGTACATCAGACTCCAGTTCTTTTGATAGAACAAATCCATACGAATTACATCTTCAAAACTATGGACTCTAGAACGACCATTTACTTGCCATTCTCCCGTCATACCTGGTTTGATGTCCAAACGCTGCCATTGTAGTACTTCATAGCGTTCTACTTCATCAGGTGTCGGTGGTCTTGTCCCAACTAAACTCATATCTCCTTTCAACACATTCCAAAATTGTGGCAGTTCATCAATACTGGTTCGCCGGATAAATTTACCGACTCTCGTAACTCTGGGGTCTTGTTCATTCTTAAAAAAAGCACCCTGTACTTGATTTTTAACTTGGGATTTTTTCGCTTCTGCATCTATACACATAGAGCGAAACTTCCAAATTCTGAACTTCTTACCCATCCAACCACAACGAATTTGGCTAAAGAAAATAGGCCCAGGATCATCGATTTGAATAGCAATTACAACCGGAACAAACACAATTCCTGTTATAACTAAACCAACTAAAGCACCAATAACATCTATAAATCTTTTAATCCAAGATTTTACAGAAAGATGAGTTGCTGGTAGTTTGTCTTTGTTCATGCGAAAAGCCCTCTCTTTATCCAAGGCATAATCTGCTACTATAAAATGCGTTTCAAAACTAGATTTAATAGAAAAAACTGTATCTAGCCCTGTCAGGCTTAACACTGACCAAACCTGGGGTGTAACATTCTTGAAAAGCACGATAACTCCCTTTGCTTGAGCAGTTTTCCAAATACTAACCAAAGCTCCTAAACCGCTACTGTCCATAAAAATGGTTTGGTAGAAGTCAATAATTATTTCTTTGAAACTAGCCTCTCCTTGGGTTATTTCTTGGCAAATGTGCTTTAAATTTACTGCTTCAAATACGCTCAATCTCTCAGGAATTTGTATGATAATTCCTTCATCTAAAGTAGTAACAGTAAATTTTACCTTAGTGAGTTTGTCAGTCTCTTGTATATTTTTCCAAAATTGGGTTTCTCCTTCCAAATTGAATCTAGAGTATAAGTTTAAATACTGTTTGGCTATATTTGATTTCTCAAAACGAAATACATTAGTATAGCTTGATAAACTAGACCTGTTGATAGATTGAATAATGGCTTGGACTAGATTAGCAACAGCATCATCTTCTAAAGAAAAATAAGTGCATTTATAAGTACCGATTTCTCTAAAAATTGGTATGTCAGAGCATACAATTTTATTACTCCAATACAACGCTTCAGCTAGGGGAAAGCAAAAACCTTCTGTAGAGGATGGGATTACAAAAGCTTGGCAATTTTGATATAGCCAGCATAATTCTGAATCATCGATGGCTGCTAGCAAAACTACTTTAGTCTCTAAAGATAAATCGCTAATTAAATTCTTAATATTTTGAGTTTCAGGCCCAGAAGTACCAACAATCACTAACTTAGCATCTGGATTTAATTTTTTGTTATCTAATAAGCAAGAATAAGCTTTAATCAATAAATCTAAATTTTTATTTTGACGGTGCTGGGCAACAGACAATAAAAATGAACTGTTTTTCGGTAGTTGTTGGGGTATCTTAGGTTCACACCTTTCAAAATCAACATAATTATAAATCACATCGATTTCTTTATGTGGATCAAGATGAGGAAAATAAACTTTTAGTTTTTCTAATGTAACTTGAGATACACAAGCAAGTCCATCGCTATTGTTAATGCATTGGTTTAAAAATAAACGATTAAACCAAGCTTGAGGAAAGCCAAAGTTTTCAGGACATTCGTAAGGGTATAAATCATGAATTGTAGTAACTACATAAGCGTTAAAACTAGCTCTAACAAAAGGTAAAGGAAAGGAAAGGTGAACAATATCTGAACCGAGATTATTTGCTAATTTAGGTAAACCACTAAAAAACCAACTATTCCTGACAACGGAACTGTTTTTTATGTTGACACTAATTAGTTTAATTTTCTCAGAATCAAGATAGAAAGCAGTTTTAAAATAATGTTGTTGCCAAGAGCCGATAACTAAACTGATTCTGGTAACTTCTTTATTTTCTGCTAAACAGTAGGCTAGATTAGCAGCATGTCTGCAAACACCAGTTGGTTGAATAGGTCTATGTAAAGCTGCTATTAAAATATGCATATTTAATTACTTTTTTAGGGTGTAATCTAAGCTCTGATTTGTTAAGAGAATTTAATAAAAAATATCTAATTTATCTAGGAGTAGGCTGTAGGCTAAATCGAGCCTAGTTTAATAGCTATAACCGACTATGCACGAGCAGTCGAAGTGTTATATCTTTGCAGATTCGCGTTGGGACGTTTAGGGACAATTGCCTTCACGAAGCGATTGAAAGAGTTGTCTTCAAGTTGTTTGGATAGACTATGACTATTCAAGAGCAAAGTTTGCTCAAGGATTTTTATACAGAAGTTGGTGAAGCAGTGATTTATAGCTCATTGATTAGTCTGATGGTAAAGAGAATGATGGATTAAGCTTTTGTTTACGAGTTGTATTTAAAGTCGAGCCAGCTTTCCAGATAGGTGCGCCTCGCTCGTATGCACCGATATCAGGTTTTTTTCCCACAAAATCATCTGTAATTCCAGGAATTATAGCCCCAGCATCTACAGCTGGAGAGTCTGACTGTAAAGTGAAGTTAGGAATAGACTGAGAAGCTTGTCTTGGAGGTTGGGAAAATCGAGCATCTTTATCCATAAACAAATTGTGAGACTTTTCACCTGTTCTGTTCCTAAAATAGTTACATTTTCGTTTTTATATGCTGCAAAGGTTATTAGTTTGGCATCTGTTCGCGAACCCCAAAGGCGCACAGTTTCTCGATAAATCCCTTCCTTCAGCTAACAGGCTTGTCCTGGTTGAACAATATTGGCGCATTTTTGAATGGTTTTGAATGAGCGATTGATTGTTCCAGGATTTTGATCTGAACCCTTAGGATAAACAAAATAGCTTTGATCATAGCTTGACATACCTAAATTTACAAAAATCCTAGTACCAATGCCCACAAGTGAAAGTCTAAATTGATTGATAAAAATAAACATTTTTTAACCAGAAAATTGTATGTTTTAAAAAAATATAATTTTGAGCGTATAGCGATTGCTTGTCTACCGAATGCTTTATAACCAGGATTAATAATCAATGATTTTGCCGATAAAAAATATCTGCAACTAAACTCTTTATAGCCTAAATTTCTATCCAATTTATCTACAATTTGTTGTCCAAAATAAAATGTTAATGAGGCAAATAGGCTACAGCTAACCTGATTTTAGGTTTACACTTCAGAATGCTTTTAGTTTCTTATACAAAACCACTGTCACCATTATCCACTATGATGTCAATGTTCAATCCCTAAATTTTACTTAGATTTTATTAAACATATCTAATATGTAAGAATTGAAACAACTTTGGTTTAATTGCACTAATATCTATTGACTTAAGCTGGTCATAATACTTAGCATACGAGGAAGATAAGTAACAACAAGTATAAAAATATGAAATAAATAAACTATCTAGGTAAAGATAAGTAAATCCCTATGATGTATCTACCAAGCTAATAGCTACATGAATAGCCGTTAAAGGGTATTGAAAACTCTGTTTAACTTGAAAATGACAGATGTACCGCAGAAAATAAAAGATCGAGCAGAAGTAATCAGATTGAACGCAGATAATTGATATGTAATGAGAATAGCGGCTCATTTTGATTGGAATGCACAAACGGCGAGAGCAGTTATAAGCTGACATTTACGTTTCCTTGTGATAGTTGCATAAGCACTATAAAACTTTACGAATATCTAAATACTACTGATAAAACCAATGATACCCAAGAAAGGTTTGTTTAATGTCCCTATTACGTGTTTGCCTTTGGATGAGCAGATTATGTTAATTTTGCGCTGGGCAAATATGAGGGCTAGTAAGGTTGTCTATTTAGCCAATGTTCATATGCTTATGGAAGCCCATTGGAACTTTTCATTTAGAAAAATTTTAAATAAAGCAGATTTGGTTACCCCTGATGGCAAGCCTTTAGTGTTGATGTTACGCCAATTGGGGATTTATCACCAAAATCAAGTATCAGGAATGGATGTTTTCCTTAATTTGTGTGCTTTAGCTGAAATCACTGGAAAGCCAGTTTATTTTCTTGGCTCTACACAAGAGATTTTAGACAAAATTAAGCGAAAACTAGACGAAGAATATCCGATTTTAAAAGTTGCAGGAATGAAATCTATTCCTTTTGTTCCTATTGATGAGATTGACAAAAGTCATAATACAGAATTAATTGAAGAAATTAATCAAAGCGGTGCGGGAATTATTTTTGTTTGTTTGGGATGTCCTAAACAGGAAATTTGGATGTCTCACTATCACGGAAAAATTCAAGCAGTAATGGTTGGTGTAGGTGCAGTATTCTCTATGTACGCAGGGATTACTCCACGCGCTCCCCATTGGGTTCAACAATTATGTTTGGAATGGTTGTATCGGTTAACACAAGAGCCACTTCGTCTTTGGAAGCGTTACGCTTCAACAATTCCATATTTTATCTATTTAGCTACTAAGGAGTTGGCAATCGCCCATAAGCAGAATTCTAGTCAAACAAAGAATCTTTTATTAGGGACAGATATAGAAAACTTAGATTTTACGCCTGAAAAAATTGGTGAAATTTTTATTCGGCAAAATATTGTAACTAGAGAAGATATCAGACAAGCTTTACTAGAGCAAAGCTTAAACCCAAATTTAAAAATTGGTGAGATTTTAGTGTCAAAGCAATTAATATCTTTAAAACAGTTAAAGTTTTATCTGAAGAACCAAAATATTCAATTTGGTAGCCTTGTATTAGAAAAAAAGCTTGTAAGAAAGCAGTTTCTGGATAAAATTCTAGCGTTACAAAGTGCTACTAACCATAAGTTAGGAGAGCTTCTTGTCCGGCAAGGACAGTTTTCTGAAGATATTTTAAAGGAGGTTCTTATTGAACAATCCCTAAGACGCAAGGGGCTATTTTTAGTTGAAAATACCTCAGATAAAAACACTTCTCAAGTTGAGCAACAACAACTGTATTTTACTTGTGGTCAACAAAAATTAAAAATAAAAATTTGGGAGCATCCCAATTTGGAAAAAATAAAAGAGCCAAGATAATTCGCGAGCAATAATCGCGAATTATCTTGGTGTCATTAATCCTGTGGCTCTTCTGACTCTTGCTCAGATCCAGAACTAATGTCTAGCAGACAATCATCAAGCAGCAAAAAATATGGCAATTATTGATGACGTTCCCGGTTCGATTTTCATCAATACAGGTGGCGGCACTTACACGGATAATTTAGGACAGGTATGGAGCGCTGATCAACTGTTTACTGGTGGTAGCACATATTCAACCACCTCTGCCATTGCCAACACTACTAGTGACCCACTGTTCCAAACGGAGCGCACTGGAACTAACTTCTCCTACGCCATTCCGGTTGCCAACGGCAGCTATGAAGTAGACCTGGGCTTTGCAGAACTGTATTGGAATAGCGCGAATAATCGGGTGTTTAGCGTCACAGCCGAAGGGCAAACCCTGCTAAGTAATTATGACATCTGGACAGATGCAGGGGGAGCTAATATAGCCGTCATTAAAAAGTTCACAGTCAATGTCACCGACGGTGTTCTCAACCTCAACTTCACCGCCAGCAAAGACCAGGCGAAAGTTGACTTTATTCAGGTCACACCAACAACACTCGCTCCGGGAGTAACTCCAGTCCAAACGGGTGGTAGCACAACTGTGACAGAAGGCGGTGCAACTGACAGCTACAGTTTGGTTTTGAACACCCAACCGACGGACAATGTGACTCTCACACTCAATACAGGGACTCAGTTGACGACCAGTGCAACCACACTGACCTTCACCCCTACCAACTGGAATGTGGCTCAAACTGTGACGGTGACGGCAGTGGATGACTTTGTAGTTGAAGGCAATCACACGGGGATAATCACCCATACTGTCACCAGTACAGACCCCAACTACAGCGGAGTGACTATTGCACCCATCACCATTGCCATTACCGATAACGACACCAACACCGTTCCCGGTTCGATTTTCATCAATACAGGTAGCGGCACTTACACGGATAATTTAGGACAGGTATGGAGCGCTGATCAACTGTTTACTGGTGGTAGCACATATTCAACCACCTCTGCCATTGCCAACACTACTAGTGACCCACTGTTCCAAACGGAGCGCACTGGAACTAACTTCTCCTACGCCATTCCGGTTGCCAACGGCAGCTATGAAGTAGACCTGGGCTTTGCAGAACTGTATTGGAATAGCGCGAATAATCGGGTGTTTAGCGTCACAGCCGAAGGGCAAACCCTGCTAAGTAATTATGACATCTGGACAGATGCAGGGGGAGCTAATATAGCCGTCATTAAAAAGTTCACAGTCAATGTCACCGACGGTGTTCTCAACCTCAACTTCACCGCCAGCAAAGACCAGGCGAAAGTTGACTTTATTCAGGTCACACCAACAACACTCGCTCCGGGAGTAACTCCAGTCCAAACGGGTGGTAGCACAACTGTGACAGAAGGCGGTGCAACTGACAGCTACAGTTTGGTTTTGAACACCCAACCGACGGACAATGTGACTCTCACACTCAATACAGGGACTCAGTTGACGACCAGTGCAACCACACTGACCTTCACCCCTACCAACTGGAATGTGGCTCAAACTGTGACGGTGACGGCAGTGGATGACTTTGTAGTTGAAGGCAATCACACGGGGATAATCACCCATACTGTCACCAGTACAGACCCCAACTACAGCGAAGTGACTATCAACCCCGTCAATGTCTCCATCACTGATAATGACGGAGCTATTCGCATCAACGTAGGCGGTGGAGCCTACACTGATACAGTCGGTAACATTTGGCAGGCAGATAGCTTCTTCACTGGAGGCAGCACGTACTCAATTACTGACCCTATTTTCAAAACAGAAGATGACCCGCTCTACCAAAGCGAGCGCTCCGCTGCTAACTTGTCCTACCAAATACCTGTTGCCAATGGCAACTACCTGGTAAAATTTCATTTTGCGGAAACTTACTGGGATGATTTTCAGAAGCGGGTCTTTGATATATCGATAGAGAACAATCTAGCCTTTGACGACGTTGATATCTTCGCTAAATCAAAGAATGCTTTCTTCCCTGGCAAAGACTCAGCGTTAGTGCTTTCTAAACCCACAGTTAACGTATCTGACGGGCTACTGAATCTCGATCTTTTAGCATCTGTTGATAATGCCAAACTCTCTGCAATTGAGATTATTCCTCTAGAAGGTCCTCAAGTTATTTTTCAGGAAACCAACGGGCAAACAGTTGTTTCAGAGGCTGGTGCAACAGATACATATTCGGTTGTTCTCAATACGCAACCCTCTGCTGATGTAACAATTAAAATTGGTGTTGACAGTCAAATTAACACCAGTAAAATAGCGCTGACTTTTACCTCGGCGAACTGGAATATTCCCCAAACTGTGACAGTTTCCGCAGTAAATGACATCCTGCAAGAAGGGACTCACTTTAGTAGCATTACTCATACAGTAACCAGTACTGATAGCAGCTACAGTAGTTTGAACCTGACGGCACTGCCCGTCACAGTTCAAGATAATGATGTGGTTGCGATTAGCTTTACCAAAAAGACTGTTGCAACCAATGTAGATGCTCTCGGTACTTATGCTAAAGGTGCGACCACTGGAGCTTGGGGACCTGATGGTCGCTTATATGTCGGAACCTACAGCGGGGAGATTAAGGCATACACATTTGATGACAATTACAACGTCATTGCCATCCAGTCGATTACTACAATGACAGGGTTATACAACAAAGATATCTTAGGGATTGCGTTTAACCCCTTTGACGATCCCTCTGGTCCCATCAGGATATATGTTGCCCATAGCCAACTGTATGGCAATGGTGGAGCTTCCTTTCCAGTTACGGAACAGTCTAAATACAGCGGACAAGTTTCGATTCTTGAAGGTCTAAACTTTTCGACAGTGACACCATTAATTACAGGGTTGCCAGTCTCAAATCACGATCATGGCATCAACGGGATGGATTTTGATTCGGCAGGGAATCTTTATATTTCGGTAGGGAGCAATACTAATGCGGGTATTCCAGACACTGCCCTTGGCGGTATTCCGGAATCGCCCTTGACTGCTGCAATTCTCAAGGCTACAGTTAATAAGTCTAACTTTAATGGCGCAATTACCTATTCGCTTCCGTCCGATTTCGTACCGCCTGATGGACTAACCTTTGCTCCAGAAACCAGTCAAGTATTTGGAAATATTGCAAACATTGTCCCTGGAAACGATGTATCAGTTTACGCAAGTGGTTTCCGTAATCCCTATGATGTGGTATGGACAACAAAGGGATTGTTATACGCCACGAATAATGGTTCTAATACTGGGTTTGGAGATGTTTCAACTTCGGCAACAACTCAAAAGCCTTACACCGGGACTGACGCTGATGAATTGAATCTTGTAATTCAGGACGCTTATTACGGACATCCTAATCGAAATCGAGGACAATATGATGATCGTCAAAATGTCTTCTACAGCGCTTTTGATAATGGAATTCCAGGTGTAGTCACTGCTCCTCTAGCAACTATATCTGCTTCGACTAATGGGGTAACTGAGTATCGAGCAATAACCTTTGGCGGACAGTTGAGAGGAAATTTGTTAGCTCAACAGTGGAATGGCTCTATCTATAATTTTTCTATTTCACCAGATGGTCAGGCGGTCACTAAAACAGAAATACTTGATGGCATCTCTGACGGCCTCGATATTCTGACTGGACCAGGAGGTGCAATTGTGGGAATTGACTTTAGCGACAATTCGATTACGGTGGCTCTTCCCAATGATGTAACTGCAATTGGCGCGACAGCTTACGATATCTTTCCTTGGAGAGCTCCAGCAATTGGAGGAAGTAGCTTTGTAATCGGAGGGGTTAATTTTGGCAATCTTGGCGATACTAGTGTCACAATTGGTGGGCAACTAGCACCATTGACATCAGTTAGTTCAAATCGGATTACAGGAATTTTTCCGTCACTATCTGTTCCAGTTGGCAATGATTTGGTAGACCTTGTGGTTCAGAGTGGAGGACAAATCTCTACAATCCCAAATGCTTTCTTACCTCTACCAGTTCTAGCATGATGTAGTCTTATTGAGGAATATAGGGTCTCATTTGAAGTTAATTAAAAATTGTCTAAAGAAGTTATCAAATGGTACGTAAGTTTTAAGCTTGGTCTTAAAATAAAATATGTGAATCCCTGTCGGAAGCCGCTAAAAGCAACTTGCTTTCTCATAATATCAAGTACCTCGACTCATTATGTCATTGAAGATATGTTAAACAAAAAAATATGGCTACTTTGGTTTCAAGGATGGAAAAATGCGCCGTGGTTAGTTAAACAAATTGCAGAATCATGGGTCATAAATAATCCAGACTGGAATATTGAATATCTTACATTAGACAACCTTCACAATTATGTTCATGATATAGATTACATATATGAAACAACTAAAGAAATAGGACCTCAAGCTAAATCTGATATCATTCGGTTAAGCTTGCTAAAAAATCATGGCGGCGTTTGGGCTGACGCTACTATGCTATGTATGCAGCCATTAGACACATGGGTGCAAGAGGCTGTAAAACCTGCTGGCTTGTGGATGTATCATGGTCATGGTGGTGGAATGAATTGCAAAGATGGGCCAGCCAGTTGGCTTATCGTAGCTGAAGAAAATTCTTTAATAATAGATAAGTGGAAAAGTGCATGTGATGAATACTGGAAATATAGAACCCATGCTGATAGTTATTACTGGCTCGACGGACTATTTAGAAAATTATATGAATCTGATGTGAAATTTCGGGATAAATGGAAGCTTGCACCTCACTTGTATTGCGAATCAAAAGGACAAGCCCATTCCTTAGCTCCTTTTCATTACAGAATGGAATCAAATAATAAAGACATAAAAAAGATTTTTCTAGAAAAACCTCCATATGCTCTTAAATTTTGGTGGAAAGATTGGCAAGATAAGTTTCCTGATGTAAATAATACTGAATGTAAAAAATCTAATGGATATTATGCTATAGAAATGTCTAAAAGGAAATTTATATTCAAACATGTAATGATCTCCAAATACTCTGTGTTTTTTCGTATAAAAATGTTCATATTGAATGTGTGGTTTGCTTTTATAATGTTCAAGCTAGATCGTTTGATGCTACTTAAGCGGATTATCCGTAAGGTAAAGATTAGTTTTTTATGACAATACTTAGTCCATGTCGGAACACATATGAGGTTACCACATTCTCCAGAAAAGTCGAAAATTATGAACTTAGAAACTTGTCCTCTGGTGAGCATCATTATCAATAACTACAACTATGAATCCTTTCTCCAGATAGCGATCAATAGTGCTTTAAAGCAGACTTATTCAAACATCGAAGTAGTAGTAGTAGATGATGGCTCTACTGATCGCTCACGAGAAATCATTGAAAGTTATGGCGATCACATTATTCCTGTACTGAAGAATAATGGAGGTCAAGCATCCTCGCTTAATACTGGGGTTCAAGTAAGTTCAGGTAGTATTCTATGTTTTTTAGATGCAGATGATATTTTCTGTTCTCAAAAAGTGGAGGCGATAGTTAATCTATTCTCGGAGATAGGCTGGCGAAATAAATATATTTTATTGAATGATTTTTTACAAGTCATTGATCAAAATGAAGTGCCTATAAAAGTGGATCTTGTAAACGAAGTTTTGAGTGATCCAGGAGAGTGGCGGTTTCTGTCTGAACTGGGAGGCAAGCCTGTATTTTTTGATGGTCAGCTTAACCAGGTGTCAACGCCAGAGCAAGTTTATCGATTTGCAGCCAATTACCGATTTGTTCCTTACTTAGGAGTGCAGACCAGCGGAATCACTATGACAAAATCGCTGGCAAACAAGGTATTTCCCTTACCTGAGGAGGGCATTAGAGTTTCGGCAGATGTTTTTTTGGTTAAAGCCGCATCTCTATATGGCACAGTTTATTCAACAAGCAATACACTAACTAAGTATCGAGTGCATGGAAGTAATAATTGGTTTGGCCGTAAAAATCAAACAGGATTTGATGAAATTAAATATTTTTTTTCGGAATTGAATAATTTTTTGAATTTAAAGCTGGTGGATCTCGGAAAAAAGCCCGTTTTCTCTTATCTTGATTCAATGAGCGCCAAAGGCTACTATCGTTCTTGCTTCGGATTTCAAAGTTATAAGCAGCTTTTGGATTTGTCTTTTAAGGTTTTAAGCTGGCACGTTAATTCTACAACTATTCATTTTTTTACCAAGACCACTTTATTGGCAATCTACTTTAAGTTTAGATGTTTTCTTAGCACGAATAAATCTTGATTGAACATTATGGCTCAATTTCTACCTAAGTTATTATACCTGACTAAAGAACATCACAAGTCACTGATTTTGGTGATGGTTACATTCATTTTTATCTCTGGGTTAGAAGTTTTCGGAACAGGAATTATTGGACCGTTCATCACTGTTGCAACTAACCCAGGTTTAGTTAAGACATCCTACTGGCTAAGTTTAGCTTACACACAGTTACATTTTGACTCGGAAAAAAATTTTTTAATTGCTCTGGGTGCGTTAGTCCTTTTTTCTTTCTACGTAAAAGCATTTTTTGCGTTTATTGCACAAAAATCAGTATTTGAATTTGGTTATAGATTAAAGGGTGAATTAGCTTATAAGCTCTTAAAGTCTTATCTCGAAGCTCCTTATAGTTTTCATTTACGAGTTAATTCAGCAACACTAATTCAAAACGTTATCACTACGACAGATAATGTATGTATTGGTGTAGTGATGCCTCTATTAACCTCTATTTCTAATGCGTTTATTGTCGTAACGTTGATCTTACTACTAGTCAATACTAGCTCGATGGCTTTAATTCTTATTGCCATACTTTTACCTGTTATTTTTGTATCTATAAAGATGTTGAAAAAATACTTGTTTTTCTGGAATAGAGAAGCATGGGAAGCTTGCAACGAGATGATTTGTATTCTAAACCACGGGTTAGGTAGCTTTAAGGAGACTCGTATAATTGGTTGTGAGTCTTATTTTGAGCAAAAAATGGAAGAGCAGACACACAGATATGCGGAAAATTGGACATTGAGTCAAAGTTATGGCAATCTTCCACGCTTTGTAATTGAAGCGTTTATGATGACCTTCCTAATTACCTTCACACTATTGTTTCTCGCTATCAACCAAGGGAAAGAACAAAATTTGACCGGCATTTTAGGAATTTTTGCACTTGCTTCAATTCGTCTTCTACCAGCAGTTAGTAACATGGTTGGCAATATCAACACTTTGAGATCTAATACCTTTGCTGTTGATCGTTTGTTCTTTGATCTTAGGGAGATAGAGGAGACGAAGGTTTTATCCACCGTCAAATTCACTGATAATTCAGAGTACTCAAAGTCTCTTTTAAGCCATAAAAGACCGTTCTTATCATTTAAGGATAAAATAGTTTTAAATGAAGTTAATTTTCAGTATCCAGACAGTTTAAATAAATCATTAGATCAGGTCTCAATAAAGATTGACAAGGGACAATCTATTGGATTAATTGGCAAGTCTGGTGCAGGAAAAACAACCTTGGTGGATGTTTTGCTAGGTTTGTTTATTCCTCAATCTGGGGATATAAAGGTTGATGGTGTTTCTATTTACGGTGATTTGCGTGCTTGGCAGAATATGCTTGGCTATGTTCCTCAATCTATATTTTTGACTGATGATACACTTGAGCGAAATGTTGCATTCGGAGTTCCAGATCACTTAATCGATAAGACTCGATTGCAAAAGGCTCTTGAGCTTGCACAGCTTAACGAAGTAGTCGATCAACTTCCAGATGGTATAAAAACAGTCGTTGGAGAAAGAGGAGTTCTTTTATCAGGGGGACAAAGACAACGTGTCGGTATTGCTCGTGTGCTTTATCATGAAAGAGAAATCTTGGTATTTGATGAAGCTACAGCAGCCCTAGATAATGAGACTGAAATGTTAATTACAGAAGCAACTAAATCTCTGAGCGGTATTAAAACAATTATCATCATTGCTCATCGTCTTTCAACTATTGAGCATTGCGATCGCATTTATCAACTCGATCAAGGCCGAATTATTAAATCAGGCAGTTATCAGGAAGTTGTTCTAGGTAAATTAGAAAATTGTAGTTAGATTAATGGTTTTTTTACTCATTTTTCTCGTTAGTTTAGAGTGTCAATAAATTTACGACTAATTTTTAACTACTAACTTTATTGCACTACCTAAAATCCATAAAATTAACCTCTTTGGCTATTTCAATAAAGCTATTCTCAACACATTTAAACCAAAAAGCTATGAAGTTAGCTTATGTTACTACTTACGATGCTAGGAATTTAAAAGGGTCTAATGAATGGTCTGGAACGGGGTACTATATTGCCCAGTCCTTGAAAAATCAATCAATTTCCATAGAATATATCGGTCCGTTGCAAGATGCTGTTACTTCGAGAACTATTCACAAGTTTAAACGTCATTACTATGATTTATTTAAGCAGAAGAATTATCAAAAAGATGCTGACTCTTTAACTTTGAAGCATTATGCCAATCAGGTTGCCAAAAAAATAAACACCACTAAATCAGATATAGTTTTTAGCGCCACCGTTAATCCTATTGCCTATTTAGAATGCGATCGCCCGATGGCGTTTTGGGCAGATGGAACTTTCGCTAATATCCAAAACTTTTATCCTCAATATAGCAATTTGCCTGAAGAGGTGATTCAAGACTGGCATCAAATGGAAAAACTGGCTCTACAAAAAAGTAAGCTAGCAATCTATTCCTCTGACTGGGCTGCTCAATCTGCTATTAATGATTATGGTGCAGATCCTAAGCGGGTCAAAGTTGTTGCCTTTGGTTCTAATACAGATAGTCCCTTTAACTCAGCAACGATTAAAGATGTAATTTCATCCCGAAAAAACGATTGCTGTAAGCTGTTGTTTCTAGGAGTCGATTGGATTAGAAAAGGAGGCAATATAGCTTATGAAGTTGCGGAAAAGTTAAATCAATCTGGGCTAAAAACTGAATTAACTATCGTTGGTTGTCCGCCAATGCTTGATTTACCACTACCTGACTTTATTAAGCCTTTAGGTTTTATCAACAAAGCTACCCAAGAAGGTCAGGATCGAATCAAGCAACTCCTTACGGGGTCTCATTTTCTCATGTTACCTACGATTGCTGATTGCACACCAATAGTCTTCGCTGAGGCAAACTCCTTGGGAATACCCTGTTTGTCTACTACTGTAGGTGGTGTACCAACCATGATTCGTAATGGCATTAATGGACAACTATTTTCACCAGACGGCAATATTTCAGATTACTGCGATTATATTACTAACTTATTTGCAAATTATGAGAACTATAAAAAGTTGGCTTTATCTGCTTTTAATGAATATGAGTCGCGGCTGAATTGGAGAGTCGCGGGACTAGAAGTTAAACATTTACTAGAGACAATACTATAAATTAAGTGAGAATAAACCGCCATTCATTACTTAGGTGTATTACAGTATGGATCGAAAATTGATCGTAAGTATCATCATTAACAATTATAACTACGATCGCTTTCTTAGCCAGGCAATCGATAGTGCCTTAAATCAGACATATCCTCAGATTGAAGTCATTGTAGTTGATGATGGATCGACTGATAACTCTCGTGAAATTATTGCTGGATATGCCGATCGCATCCTCCCTATCCTGCAACCAAATGGCAAACAGGCCGCAGCCTTCAATAGTGGATTTGCCAAAAGTAAAGGAGATATGATTATATTTTTAGATTCAGATGATTATTTATTTCCCCACACTGTTGAGCGGATTGTCTCGATTTGGAGTCCAGAACTTGCCAAAGTTCACTATCGTTTGCAAGTAGTAGATATCATTGGACGATCCCTAGGCTATTCATTGCCTCAAGGGACATCACCACTTTCCCAAGGTGAGGTCTGGAAGAGCATTCTCGATAAAGGTGGTTATGTAAGCACCCCAACAAGTGGTAATGCTTTAAATCGCCATGTTTTAGAAAAGTTGTTCCCCATACCCGATGCCTACAAGCTTACAGCCGATGATTACTTATCATTTCAAGTGCCTTTTTATGGCAATGTAGCAGCGATCAAAGAGGCTTTAGGAGCCTATAGAATTCATAATTCAAATCAGTGGGCTTTGTCTACTGTTACAGCGAAACACTTCCAGCGTTTTGTTCGCCACGATCTACAGAATTTTGGCTTAATAACTCAGAAAGCGGAAGAATTTGCTTATGATTGTCCATCTGACCTAGATCAGCGCTCGATCGGACGTTTATGGTCTCGTATGATCTCGTTGCGCCTTGATCCTCAAGAGCATCCGATCGCTGACGATCGCAGATTCAATTTAATTTACTACGGCATTCGCTCACTCTGGAAATATTCAGACTTTAACTGGCAAAAGCGTCTATTTTACAGCATATGGTTTCTCTGGGTAGGTTTACTACCATTACCTTTAGCTACTCCCGCAATCGCTTGGTTGTATGCTCCCCAATATCGACCAAAATTTATCGATTGGAGTGTTAACAAAATTCGGGCGCTGACCAAATAAAGCTATTAAATCGAGCGTTTAGGACATGAAAGAAACTCCCAATCATCCCTTACCCGTAGTTACTCCAAAATCTTCTAGCGATTCGTTGAGGGTACTTTTTATCAGCCATGCTTATGTGGTGGGGGTTAATCAAGGCAAACTAGATGCGATCGCTCAAGTTGAAGGTGTAGAAGTTGGACTACTTGCTCCTAGTAATTGGACAGCATTAGAATGGAATCGGAAATTACCATTAGAGTGTCCTTATCCTAATCTACACCTCTACTCCGCTCCCGTCCTATTTCCGGGGAGAGTTGGAGCACATTTTTATGCCCCATGGGTACTCTGGAAAGTCTTGAAAGACTTTAAACCCGATATTATCCAAGTCGAGGAAGAAGTATTTTCGATCTGTGCTTTTGAAGTGGCTATCTTAGCTCGGATCATAGGAAAACCGATTGTCATATTTGGATGGGAAAATCAATTACGACAATTGCCCCTAGCTCGGTGGAAAATTTGTCAGTATGTGCTTAATACTGCCAGTGCGATTATCCCAGGCAACCAAGACGGAGCCGATATCATGCGAAAGTGGGACTATCATGGTTTATTAGAAGTGATGCCCCAAATGGGTGTTGATCCAGAATTTTTTGCCCCACTCAGAAAATTTTCCACCTCTGATATCTCGACTTTTCGGGTGGGCTTTCTCGGTCGATTAGCTCAAAGTAAAGGAATTGATCTGATTTTTAGTGCTGTTGCTCAACTACGCGATCGCGGTATCAACAGTCAAATTATTCTTTGTGGTTCTGGATCTGAAGAAGTCGCACTGAGAAAACTAGCAGAAAATCTCCAAATTGGTGATCGCATCCTCTGGCGAGGTGCTGTTCCCCACAACAAAGCTCCCGATGAACTCAGTCAGTTTGATGTATTAGTATTACCTTCTCGGTCAACCGCAACTTGGAAAGAACAATTTGGTCATGTTCTGATTGAAGCGATGTCTATGGGAATTCCTGTGGTTGGTTCCTCTTCCGGCGAAATTCCTAATGTAATTGGGCGATCCGATCTGATATTTCAAGAAGATGATGTTTCAGGATTGGTAGCAATTTTAGAGCGTCTAGTTTGCGAACCAACTTGGCGTAAAGAAGTTGCCCAATATGGCATCAGTAGAGTGCATCAACAGTATTCCCATCAAAAAATTGCCAAACGGTTAGTCAATCTTTGGCAAAGTGTACTCGATGGTCAAAATGACTCAAATCTAGCGATATAGCAACAATTTATTGGGGCTATAAACTATGAACGCAGGAATTGACTATAAAAGCAATATTCAGAGGTAAATAAATAGACATATGTTGAATTTTAGACCTAATCCTAAAAATCGCCTTTATACAAATCTGAACAGCTACCTCACATTTTTGAATTACATCCTAGTTGGAAGATTATGGCCAGACAGAAAAAAAATTGACTTGTTCGAGAAGGCACTTTGCGAGAGATTTGGCACTGATTACGCAGTTTGTGTTTATCAATGTCGCCTTGGTATATACCTCGCCGTCAAAGCACTAATAAAGCCCGGACAAGAAGTAATTTTGTCGCCTTATACCATTGTTGATGTTATCAACATGGTGATTTTTGCTGGGGGTCGCCCCATATTTGCCGATGTTGATCAACAGACTTGTAATATCTCTGCGGTTGAAGTAGAGCGTCTAATTAATCCCAATACTGGGGCAGTCTTGATTACTCATTTACATGGGCTTGCTGCGGAAGCACACCACATTAAAGAAATTTGCGATCGCTCTAAAATTCCGTTGATCGAAGATGCCGCTCAGTCATTTGGCGTAAAAGAACAAGGAAAACCAGTTGGAACAATTGGCGATGTTGGTGTATTTAGTTTTGAAATGCACAAAAATGTACCTACATGGCTTGGAGGAGTTGTAGTCTCTAATCGGCAAGATGTGGTGGAAAAGATTCATGCTGAGTTAAAGGACTTTTCCCATCCTCCCCTTCCCGGTATCACCCAAAAAGTTAAGAAAGGTTTGATACATGACATTGCTAGTTTGCCTATTCTCTTTCAACTTTTAATCTACCCAATTCTGCGATTCAGTTACCTGAATAATGTTGAATTTATTAACAGTAGAGTTCGTAGAAAACCGCAGGAAAGCAAGCTTGCAAAAGAACTTCCTGATATTTATAAATCTCAGTTTACCCCATTACAGGCTAGCCTTGGCTTATCAAAGATTAAGAATGTTGATCGTGATATTAAAACAAGAATCGAGTATGCCCATATTTATTACGAGGGGCTAAAAGATATTGATGGTTTGATATTACCACCCCTGCGTACCGATGGCTCTCACACCTACCTTTGGTTCCCAGTTCTCTATTCTCACAGAGAGGATCTTCTCAGGTTTATGTTCGAGCAGGGAAGAGATATAGCTGCTGGACATTTTACTAGTACTGCTGATTCACCTCGTTTTGAGGAGTTTTATCGCGATTGCCCCAACTCCAAAAAAGTAGAAAAAGAGTTGTTGTACTTACCAACTTACCCTCGCTATTCTCACCACGAAGTTGAGAAAAATATTGAGGTCATCCGTAAGTACTTTAATTCTAAAGTAGCCTCTACTAATGAAATTACTAAGGAATTAGTTTATGAAGCCTCAAAATAATAATATAAATTTATTTGCTCAGAAAATATCAAGATGGACTTTTCAAATTGTATCTTAGGAACTTTTAATTTATGCCCCCTCCAAAACAATCGATTCGTTTGCATTCGCTAGATACTTTTCGTGGCATAACAATTGCAGGTATGCTCCTCGTTAATATAGCTAGCCTTGCCCCATCAATACACCCCTGGCTAGAGCATTCACATTGGAATGGTTGCACCTTAGCTGATTGGGTGTTTCCCTTCTTTTTGTTCATCGTCGGTGTGGCTATGGCTTTCTCTCTATCTAAATATAGCCAAGATAATAAACCTACAAGAGCATTATATTGGCGATTGCTAAGACGTAGTGTTTTCTTGTTTGCCCTAGGACTTATGATCAATGGTTTTTGGACTTACGAGTGGAGTGAGCTTGAGATATCAGGAGTACTGCAACGGATTAGTTTATCCTATCTAGCTACTGCTCTTATTGTCCTCAAATTTCCTCGCAAAGCTCAGTGGGGAATAGCAGCACTGCTGTTAATTGGATACTGGGCAGCATATGCCGCTTTTCCTGTTCCTGAGCCTAAAATAGCAGATGTACTGACTCACAAAGAAATTGGTACGTTTGGTTTAATGAGTTGGTTCGGGATGATGAGTACGATCGCCATTGTTCTGATGGGCTATTTTACGGGAGCTTGGCTCAAGGCCGAAGTAGTCACTAAAGCAATTCGTACATCTAGTCAAAGCATGACACTAGTCCTGTTTGGTCTTAGCAGCATTGTATTGGGACAACTTTGGAGCCTCTGGCTACCAATCAACAAAAAACTATGGACTAGCTCCTATGTACTCTTCACTGTTGGACTTGCATTACTTTTGTTGGCAACCTGTTATGAGTTGATTGAAGTGCGGAAACAAAACCGTTGGAGTCATGCAGCACAGGTTTTAGGATTAAACTCTATTTTTGTTTATGTCGGCTCGGAGTTGGTAATTAAACTTTTCGAGAAAAGCCATGTAGGTGTAGGTACTGATGCACCATCCATCTATAACTGGTTGGAGAAAAAGATTTTCTTAAGTTGGGTTGATCCCACAACTGCCGGATTTCTCTTTGCCTTAGTCACTCTGTTGTTCTGGTGGCTAGTTGCTTACTTTTTATATCGACGAAATTGGTCAATAGCTATTTAAATTAGGATTTTAGAGTTAGGATGTGGAGTGCTTAGTGCCGCACATTTTACAACTGGATATTAAACCAAAGGTATAATCATACAAATGTTTATTGATGCAGAAAGTCTTGAAAACAAAACTACTTTCAGGTCGGATATTGCGGTAGTTGGCTCAGGTCCTGCTGGTATTGTTTTAGCCTTAGAGTTGGCTAAAGCCGGATATGACGTTGCTCTCATAGAGAGTGGACGTTTAAATTTCTCGGAAGAGATCCAAAATCTCGGTGAAGCCAGCCATTTTGATCGCAAATTCCATGCACCCATGTCGGAATGTACTCGTAGGCAATTGGGTGGGACATCGATCATTTGGGGTGGGCGTTGTCTACCTTACGATCCTGTAGATTTTGATAAGCGACCATATATTCAGAATTCTGATTGGCCCGTTACCTATGAGGCGATCGCAGGTTACTTTCAAAGAGCATGTGACTATTTCTTTTGCGGCAAGTCAGAATTTAATATCAAAAATATCTCCAACATTCATCAAAAATCGATTGTTCCAGGGTTACCTGATGCAGAAGCTCTTACCTCAACCCTAGAAAGATGGTCTCTCCCTACCAACTTTGGTAAAGAATATTTTCATGATTTGCAGCAATCTAAAAAAATCAAACTACTTTATGGCTTAACTTGCACTGAAATTGAAACTAATGAGCAAGGTAATCAAGTTGAGTTACTGCATGGAAAGACCTTAGGAGGAAAGACTATTCATGTGAAATGTCAAAAATATGTGCTAGCAGGTGGTGCATTGAATACTACTCGTCTACTACTTGCCTCTGATCGCAAGCATCCAGGTGGCATCGGCAACCATAGTGGTATGTTAGGAAAATTCTACATGGGGCATCTTTCAGGAGACATCGCCCTTATACATTTCACGACACCTCCCAAGGATACTGTTTTTGGATTTGATCGAGATTCAGATAAAATCTATTTGCGCCGCCGCTTCTCCTTTACCCGTGAGTTTTTACATGAGAAGCAACTTCCAAACATTGTGGCTTGGTTAGGCTCTCCCAAGTTTGGCGATCCATCTCATCAAAATAGCATCTTGTCTTCTGCCTACCTAGCATTGAGTATGCCTGTACTGAGAAATTACTTGACCTCAACGGCGATGCGAAAAGCCGCCATTGGAAAAGAGGAGCAGGGGATCTATCGGGCGCATATCATAAATGTCTTGAAGGACTTTGGCCAAGCACTGACTTTTGTTCCTCGTTTTGGCTATGGGCGATATATTGCCAAAAGAAAAATTCCAGCATTATTTGTCTATAGTGCTGCTAATGAATATCCTTTTCACTATCACAGTGAGCAGATACCCAATCCCAATAGCGTCGTAACCCTATCCGATGAAAGGGATGCACTAAGAATGCGAAGGTTGAATATCAATCTTCAGTTCACACAGCAAGACATCGATGGTGTGGTTCAAGCTCATAAATATTGGGATCAGTACCTCAGAGAGCATAACTGTGGTTATTTAAAGTATGTGACAAATGATCCTGAATCTAGTGTCTGGGAGCAAGCTGGAGATGGATTTCATCAAGTTGGGACAACTCGAATGTCAGAACACCCTAAGGATGGTGTTGTAGGAACTAACTGCAACGTTCATAGTTTGGATAATTTGTTTGTTGTCAGTAGTTCTATTTTTGTAACTTCCGGGCAAGCTAATTCCACATTTATGATTGTGTCGTTTGCTTTAAGGCTAGCAGACCATTTGAAGAAGATAAAAGAGAAGGTATGAGCAAATAATAAAAGCATTGTCTAGCAAGGCTTTTAGAGACATATTGAAAATATGTAGAATACTTACTCCGTAATACTTTGATGAGACTTCATACTTATTATTGCTAAATAAATTAATCACTATTTCTGATATTTCTGTTGATCATTACATAAATATTTCCTCAATACGACGTGCAAATATGATAAAAAATAATTCATCCATATCACATCTAATCTATATTGATTCACTAAAAGGTTTAGCTACTTTATATATAGTAATTCACCATATCACACTTCAATTTAATATAGAAAAGCTAGAGTCAATTAGTTTTTTAATGAAATTTTTTGTCCCTTTATTTAATACTGGTCACTATGTAGTTGATCTGTTTATTGTACTTTAATGATCAATCCCAACAATCACAATTAGCAATAAAATGAACTTTGCGATTTTTTTTATCTATTTTTAAGGGAGTAGTTACATATGCGAAATAATTTAGAATTAATGCTAATTGAATCTGCCAAGCTTTCAAAAAATAATATCTGCATTATTACAGGAAATGCACCTAACCTCTTTCCAAAGATTAATAATGTTTTGCTGCGAACTTTTTTTAAAGTCATTACATTAGTCATAAATCATATTGATTTGGGGAGAAAAATAAATAAAGCCAAAGATAAAGATGCAGTCATAGTATATTCTTTCTCAACAGAATTTCTATTTTTCTCCTTTTTAGTTTCTTTTTGGACTAAAAATGTTTATTTAGTAAATAATCATAATATCCAACAAGCTTATGAAAACCCATTCATGAATTTGATGCTTAAAATATATCACTATCTAGGATACAAATTTATTATACTTGAGACCTCTTCTGTCCTAATGGATTTAGGTTATGAAAAACAAGATTTAAAAAGACATATTTCATTACCTCACTCTGTTGTAAGCAGTGTAAATATTGCCAATAAATCAGATTGGTTTAATACTGAGGAAATCGGAAAGAAAAAAGTTGGTATTATTGGAGAATCAAGACGAGGGAAAAATTTTTCTAATACCCTTGATTTAATTTTAAAAATTGCTAAAAAATTAGATATTTTATTAATTATTGGCACTGATAATTTTTCATGTTTTGAGGATATGGATTTGCAGGGAATAAAATTGATTGATACATCTACTAATGATGCCTATATGGCTGCTTTATCAGCCTGTGACGTTGTTGTATTGAATTATGAAAAATCAAAGTATTTTTACAGGTGTAGTGGTGTTGCGGCAGATGCAATTGGTGTACAAACTTATGTAGTATGTCCCGACTTTCCTTTTATGAGTAGCCAAGTTAACTATCCAGCAAAAGTTGGAGTAGTTTATCAAGATGAGACGGATTTAGAAATAGCTTTACAGCAAGCTTTAGCATTAAATATTCACTCTGATAATTCTACATTTGAAAGTCATTACATAGAGCGTTCTCTTGCCAAAACTGCCTCTATTCTAGATCAGGCTATTCAAGCTAATTCTTAAACAGAAATAAGCATGATTTAAGTAATTGTAGGGATATAAAATCAATTTATTGGGACATATGAGATGCGAGTAATGATTGTGCGACGAGTACCAGGATCTACGTTTAGTCTAGAGGTCTATGCTGACAACCTAATAGCAGAATTAAGGAAGGTGCGACCAAATTGGGAAATTGCCGAAATTGCTCCCATTGCCTGGAATAGCCCTGATAAACTCTATCTATCAGGCTTGGGCATTAAAAAATACTATGAAACTTTTTGGCGGCATCCTCTCGCTGTATCTCGATTAGAGGCAGATATTTTTCATGTAATTGATCAAAGTGATGCTCATATCGCCTATGGACTGCATCGAGCTAACAAGCCCGTAGTTGTCACCTGTCATGACTTGGTACAGTTTATCTACCCAGAAATTTTGCGAGATCAGTCACGTCTACCTGCATTGAGTATGGCTATGTGGAAATATTCCGTGGGTGGAATGGAAAAAGCTGATCATGTAATTACAGTTTCTAGAAATACAGCTAAAGATGTAAATCGGATTCTAAATATCAAGTCAGAGCAAATTACTGTTGCCCCAAATGGGATAAATCCAGAATTTCGTGTACTACCTGATGCAGAGGTTGCCAAGATTCGTGAGCAGTGCCAGCGATCGCCTGACACTTTTTGTTTGCTGAATGTTGGTAGCACCCATCAACGCAAAAACATTTTGACAATCCTACGAGTATTAAAAAATTTAAAAGAACAGGGATTCCCAATATGCTTATGGCGAACAGGAGGTAACTTTACTCAAGAGCAAAAAGCTTTTATTCGAGAGCATCATCTAGAGCCATATATTTGCGATTTCGGTAATCCAGATAAAGCCAAACTAGTACAAATTTACAATGCTGCCGATGTACTTTTAGCTCCCTCTTTATATGAAGGATTTGGATTGACAGTTGTAGAAGCAATGGCCTGTGGCACTCCTGTGATTACTTCTAATGTTTCGTCTTTGCCAGAAGTCGTAGGAGATGCGGGGATCATGATTGATCCCAATTGTCCGCAAGCGATCGCAGATGCAGTTATTGAGCTTTATAAAAACCCCACTCTTTATAAGAACTCAATTGAGAAAGGACTTGCGAGAGCCAAGTTGTTTTCCTGGCAAAATACAGCAGAACAGGTAGCAACGGTTTACGAAAAAATTTTGAACCTATAGAGATCCTAAATGATTTCTGAAAAAGATTAACCAGAAATCTCGCCAAATTGTCAACAATAATTCATACACTAGTATTAGTTTAAACCTAGATAATTATTTATAACCTGAGAGATTTTTACTCAACTTATAACTTTTCAAATATCCTCTTAAAATCTGAAACATCATGAACCCCAAAACTATTGTAGGTAGCATTCTCAGCCGTATTTATAATCAGATTATTACTAGTATACCGTCCCGTAAAATACGCATGGCTTATCTCAATGCGTACCTAGCACGAGTAGGAACTGGTACTTCAGTACAGATGGGATGTAAATTTCTAAATGGGAGAACAGTTTATTTAGGGGATCGCAATGTCATTAACTTTGGCTGTTTATTAGATGGTCGCCATTCCAAAATTCAAACGGGTGCTGATGTTTCTATTGGACCTGAAGCTAGTATTCTCACATTAGGTCATGATCCACAATCCCCAGACTTTGCTGATAGGGGTGGCGATGTTAATATTGGCGATCACGCTTGGATTGCCTATCGGGCAATAATTTTGCCAGGAGTCAATATAGGAGAAGGTGCTGTGGTTGGTGCTGGTTCAGTAGTTTCACGGTCTGTTAATCCTTATTGTATTGTCGCAGGTAATCCAGCCAAAGTAGTTGGAGAAAGATCACATGATCTAACTTATCAACTTAATTATTTTCCTTGGCTACTTTGATCAGAGTACGCTACTCGTTCCTCTCTGAAGAATGTATGAAAATCAGGATAATACGTTTATCACGATGAATAAAAAGAAATTATTGGGTATTGAATTTTGCCGAGGACTATCGACCTATGCAGTTATTCTGGTTCATTCAGGAGATGAAACTTGGGGGCTTCCTACTAATCCCAGTGCTATAGAATTTCGGTTACATTTCTATTTTGCTGTTCCATTCTTTCTTGCAGCAGCTTTTTATTTCATGACTGCTAAACCAGGGATTGCCTACTCATCAAAGTTCTGGCGAGCGAGAGTTGAACGGATTTTAATTCCCTATGCAATTTGGAGTGTTATCTTCTTGGTATCCAGAGTAATCATTTTCACTCTTACCAATAAGTCTGATCGAATGCAACAACTTTTACAAGATCCTCTATCAATTGTTTTCTTTGGCGGTGCTTCCTACCATCTTTATTTCTTAACTCTTCTGTTTGCTGGAACATCTCTAGTATTGTTAATTCCATTTCTGGAAAGGTTGAAAATTAGCAATTATGGGTTACTGTTACTATCAGTTTTAAGTATAGCCTTATATCACTTTATTGAAGCTTCTGACAATTCATTTCAACTAGGCACAAATGTTGCTTTTCAAAGTTTATTAAGTTATTTACGAATTAATGCAGAACAGCATCCTCTACTCCGGCTAATTCTGGTTGAGGTTGCTTGGATAATTAGGTGTCTACCCTATTTTTTTGTCGCGTTAACATTAAATCGACTCCTTCAGAAAGTAAAATTATTACATACTAAATTTGCTACTTTTTTATTGGCTATTTTATTCCTATGCAGTAATATGTTCGGAAGTTTTTTCTTGCCTGGAGCCTTACAATCACTCCTCATAGCATATGCCATGCTCCTATTCAGTATTTCCCTATCCAGATATTTTGGGGAAAATACTGTAGACAGCTTGGTAACTAGTGTGGGAGCATGTTCCTTTGGTATTTACTTAATTCATCCATTTGTGCTGAATACTGTGAAATATTTAGTATGTAAAGTATTACCTGAACTTACAAATTCCATCTCAATTCCTTCCATGCTAGCTCTTTCTATACCTTGCTTTTTGATATCTTGGGTAGTCGTTGCTTATTTCACTAGAAATAAGCTGACAGCAAAATATCTATTTGGCATCTAAAAATTTGAAGTTATCTAGATTGTCAATATTTTTGCAATTTGGATATGAAGATCAGGGTAGTATGCTGAGCGGTAGGTGAGGCCTGCGTCAAAAAAAGCGTTCCACTGCGGAAAAACCCTTCTCTTCATGACACTACCAACATAAGTTTGATTGTAAGACTAAAAGTGTATATTCTCTGTGGACGTTAATATTATGAAGGTTCTAATCTCTGCCTATTCCTGTGAACCTGGTAAAGGTTCAGAACGAGGTGTTGGTTGGAATGTTGCTCGCGAAGTCGCCAAATATCACGAGGTTTGGGTACTAACTCGACCCGACGAAAGTAAAGAAGCGATTGAAGCAGAACTTTCACTCAATCCGATTCCCAATTTACATTTTGTTTACCTCACACTTCCCTTTTGGAAAGATAGCCTACGATGGGGGCAATCTGGGGCAATGCAATTGCACTACTACCTTTGGCAAATTCAGGCATATTTAGTTGGCAAGAAACTACATGAGAACATTGGATTTGATGTGATTCATCATGTTACATTTGTTCGCTATGCTTGCCCTAGTTTTTTGTCCTTTCTACCTGTACCTTTCGTGTGGGGACCGGTAGGTGGTGGCGAATCAGCTCCTTTGCCATTTTGGACAGACTTTAACTGGAAAAATAAGCTCTACGAAGTGGCTCGGTTAGCATGGCGATCGCTTGGAGAACTCGATCCTTTTACGCGGTTAACTGCGCGGCGCAGTGCGATCGCCTATGCAACAACAGAAGACACAGCAAAGCGGGTACGAAAGATGGGCGCTTCCTGCGTTCAGGTCGATGCAGCGATCGGTATGTTCGCAGAAGAATTTGAACAGCTTGCTCAGTACCCACCCCCTGACAATTCTTCCGTGAGGTTTATCAGCATTGCCCGTCTACTGCATTGGAAAGGTCTACATTTAGGCTTGCGTGCTTTTGCCAAGGCCAAGCTTTCTGATGCCGAATACTGGATTTTAGGGGATGGGGCTGAAATAGATCGACTGCAAGACCTCGCACTCAATCTAGGTATTGCTAGTCAAGTTAAGTTCTGGGGTTTATTACCTCGCGAAGAGGTACTTGCCAAATTAGGTCAGTGCTCTGTTTTAGTCCATCCCAGTCTGCACGATTCAGGAGCGGGGGTCTGTTTAGAAGCTATGGCTGCTGGAAGACCCGTTATCTGCCTAGACTTGGGAGGACCAGCAGCGCAAGTTACCTCAGAAACTGGTTTTAAAGTGCTAGCAGATAACCCAGAACAATCAGTTAGTGGACTATGTGAAGCAATGATTCGTCTTGCCAGCGATCATAATCTGCGATTACAAATGGGGCAATCAGGACAACAGCGCGTGAGGGAATGCTATAGCTGGGAAGTCAAGGGCAAACAACTAGCCCAAATTTATGAAGAAATTTTTGCTGGAAAATCTCTAAATCATCAATCATCATGAACGTTTGTTTTAATTTCTGCATTACACAGATATTCAAAACCAATATCTAATAAAAAAAATCTTCCAAAATAGCTAGCTACCTAATTTTTTCAAGGTAAAAACTCGTAACCCAATATGTAAATTTTTATTTGGATTAAACTAGATTGAAGTTATATTTTTTGTAGCTATTTTTTGATTGTCAGTACTTTCTCGGCTGCACTACACTAGGATATAAACTTATACTTCATAAGATAACACTGCTAGATGTCTATGAAAAACAAAGGATATATCCAAAATTCACTTTTGATCATTTTGACATTCTGTAGTATTTTTTATTCGCGTATTATAGCGACAGCAATTCGTTTTTCACTGTTAAATCTATTCCATTTTGCCTTAGTACCAGCAGTGTGCGTAATTGCTTTAACTACAACTCGAATTAAAGAACCTAAACAAATTTCGCTTTGTTTTTCATTTATATTGGCTTTGATCGTGTTGTTTGGAGTTACCCTCGCCAGCGCACTTTGGAATAATGCAGGTTTAATTAATGCGATCGTCAGTTTCATGATGCTAGGAGAACCTTATATGTTTCTGCTTGCCATGACATGCATCCCTATTACCGAGCAAATTGTCGGGAAAATGAAAAAATTATTGTACTGGTCTGTACTGATTAATTTTTTGTTAGCTGCCGCTCAAAAGCTCCTGATTGATAGTGGCAAGCTCTATGCTGGTGGATTAGATGGAACTGACGGATGCGGGGGAGTATTTTTTGTATCAGGAGCTGGAAACTATATTTCAGCTACTGTCTCAATTGTGTTTGCTCTTTACTTTTGGACATCTGGCAAAGATAAACCCCTATGGCTCAAAATTGCTGTAGCAATGGCAGCTATCTGGCAACTTTTATTTTCTGACTCCAAACAGTTAGTACTTGCTTATGGAGTTGCATGGGGGCTGTTGATTATAATCAATTCAAAGAATATTGTTAAAACCTTAAAACTTGTTCTTGGTCTAGTACTAATTGTAATTATAGGTGTTTGGTGTGTAACAAATGTAGAAGCATTTAAAGCCTATACAGCTTGGGCTAGACCCGAACTCTATGGCTTAGATGGTCTTGCTTGGTATGCCAAGTTCTACTCTATTCGCACGATTCTCGCTCACTTCCAATCTCCTTTCAACTGGTTAGTAGGTCTAGGTCCTGGACACACAGTCAGCCGTCTTGGAGCATGGTTTTTAAGAGATTATGCAGCACTTTTAGGTCCTTTAGGAGCCACTACAACAGGTATTGGTCAAGACTCTATGGACTTTGTCGCTGGTTTTTGGCTAACCAGTGGGTCTAGTCTATTTAGCCCCATCTTTGGCTGGTCTGGTATTTGGGGTGATCTAGGTTTATTTGGATTAGGTGCATACTTTTATCTTGCATTTTTAACTTGGCGATTTTTTGCCTGGAATGATATTGCAAAGGTGACTATTTTAAGTGTATTTGTCATGGGTTGCATTTTTACACAAATGGAAGAACCTGGATATATGATTTTTATTGCTTTTATTTTGGGATTGTCATGGCATGAACACCAAATGCACTTAGGAACACGCAAGTAAACTCAAAATAAATCAATCCTTATACCCAATCTAGACACATGACTAATAAACTATTTAAATACTCAATCTTTTCTCTTTGCTTTGCTACTTCTCTTGGCATTTTAATTTTTTTCAGTAAAAGTGTTGCAATACCTAATAATAATTATTATATTATCGCACCAACTGGTTCAGATAAAAATCCTGGAACAATCGATCGCCCATTTAAAACCATTCAAAAATGTGCCACTGTTGTTCAGCCAGGGGAAACTTGTTGGCTAAGAGCAGGTATTTATCGTGAACAAGTTCGTCCTGGGGTTTCAGGGACAGCAGAAGCACCCATAACCTTTGCAGCTTATAAAAATGAAAATGTCACTATTTCTGGAACTGAACCAGTTGAAGGATGGACTATAGATCGCAACTCAGTTTATCGTAGCCAGGTGAATTTACCTGTTAATGGCTATAGCGATATAAATTTCTTTGCCAATCAGTTATTTATCAATCGGGAAATGATGCCGGAAGCCCGTTTTCCCAACATGGATGAAAAACAACGAGATTTTCTGCGTCCGAGTCTCATAGGTGGAGGTGTCAAAAGTCAGGGAGAACTATTAGCTAGTATTGAAAACAAAGAAATCCCTAATTTGTCTGAGGGATGGACTGGTGCGAAAGTCTGGACTAATGAATGGTACACCACCCGCACAGGTACAATCACTGGTGGAACAGCAGGAAAATTAACTGCTCAAATGAGTGCTCCTTGGGATAGGGGTGGATTTTGGTTTTATCTGTTTGGCAAATTAGAATTACTTGATAGTCCAGGAGAATGGTTTTACGACTATAAAAGTCGAATTCTTTACCTCTGGTCGCCTGACAGTAAGCTCCCAAGTAACGTAGAAGTAAAACAGCGGAACTTTGCTTTTGATTTAAGCGATCGCTCTTATATCTCTTTACGTAATTTAAACCTATTTGCTAACACAATTACCACGAGCGATCGCAGCATTAATATAGTTATTGATGGTATTCGGGCTAAATATGTGTCCCACCACATGACTCTGCCACCCCTACCCCAGTCAGAACAAGCTCCTACTTCTGATAATGCTTTGGTTGTAGCTTCTCATGCCCATGATACTGGAATTCAATTACGTGGAAACAGTCATACATTAAAAAACTCAATAATCGAATTGAGTTCTGGTAATGGTGTTCTGCTAGAAGGTAGCAATCACACAGTAACCAATAATATTATTATCAATAGTAATTACATGGTGTCCTATGCGGCTCCTGTCCGCATCAATGGCAATGGTCATAAAATTACTCATAACACAATCTATCGTGCTGGTCGTGACGCAATTAATATTGATTGGCATACCGCAGGTACAGATGGTCGTAACATTGAAATTGCCTACAATGACATTTCTCAGTTTGGTATGCTCAGTACTGACTTGGGTGCTATTTATATTTGCTGCCACGTTAATTTAGAAGGTGGTTCGATTCATCATAACTGGATTCGAGATGCCCAAGCTTTTAGTCCATTCTGGGGAACTCGTGGTATTTATTTAGACATCGAAACCTTTAACAGCACCATTCATCATAATGTAGTCTGGAATTTAACTGGAGGAAAGGACAACCATAACTTAGTGGTAGGTAGTCCTCGGGGATACGACCGAGTCTTTAATAATACTTTTATGGGAGATGTGGTTACGGGTGGAGGTTCGATTGAAACGCGTAATAATATTTTTGCAGTATCTAAAACTATAGCTGCCAATAAACAATCCAATAACTTGTTTATCAATAAAAATCCTAAGTTTTCTCAACCTCCTACAGAAGCCTCCCAATCTATTCCCGACTTTACCTTACAGTCAAACTCTCCAGCCGTGGATGCTGGGGTGATGATTCCCGGAATTACAGAAAATTTTGTGGGTAATGCACCCGATATTGGTGCATACGAACGAGGAGCTCCTATATGGAAAGCTGGTTCGATTTTAGATAACACTCTGAAAAAAAATAATTTATGAGAAATATGGGTTTTAAGACCCCGAAAGTAGCCGTAACTGGCAGCCTAAAACTGGTTATAGAGCAGGGGAAACGCACCTTATTTCCTAACAAAAACTAATAAGGATTTCAAAGTAATCTATACAAGTGCAAAACTTGACAAAATTATAAACAAAATAAATCAGTTAATTCAATCCATGTTGGCTACTTGTATTACACAAAATCAAAAAATATTTGCCTATTTACCTGCAATGCCCTCTGCCATTTTTTAGTTTAGTCGAACTTATATTAACTTATTAACTACTACGCCCAAAACAGGTATTTTAGACATACTCAATGGCGAGCTTGCTTCTTTAAGCTTTGAAGCTTGTAATTTACCTAAACCAGTTACTAAAATCACTCCGTCAGTATGATTAGCTAATAAATTTACATCAGCATAATCAACAATAGAAGCAACGTCGTAGATGATTAAATCAAAGCTATATTGTAATACTTCCATCAAGTCTCGCATTTTTGAGGAAGCTAATAGTTTACTAGTATCAACATCACTACTTGCCTTTATAGAAGATAGGATAAATAAGTTATTATCTACCAAAGATTGTTGAATAAGGGTTTGAGTATTTAAATTCTTAGATGATAAAACATCGCTTAAACCTATGGTTGAATGTAATGCCACAAAACTAGTTAAATTATTTGGATTACGCATATCAGCATCGACGACTAAGACTTTCGCTCCTACAGCAGCTATTGCTCTAGCTAAATTAAGTGCCACGGTAGATTTCCCTTCGCCGGATACCGCAGATGTAATAATTAAGGAATGGATATCTTTATTTTTTTTAAATAAACCTAAGTTAGAACCTAAAGAGATATAAGCCTCTATAGATTGTAGTTGTAGGTTTTTGAAAGCATAATTTTCATTATAATTATTATTTATTAACTGCTCTGCTTTTGAATTTGATAGTTTAATTAAACTATTTTTTTTATAAAAATTAACTCTCTTTTTCTGAGATTTATCAAAGGGAATGATACCTAAAATAGGTTGATTAGTAATTTTTTCAATTTCATTAGGATTATAAACTAAATTTTGGTATTGCTCAAAGAGCAATGCTGCGCCTATACCAAGTAACAGTCCTAACAACGTACCTAGTATCATATAATTAACGACACTTGTAGCATCAGCTTTAGGTTCTTCTGGGAGAGTAAGTAATTTCCAAGGAGCATCTCTTTGAGCAGATTCCAGTTTTAAGATTTCTCTTTTAACTAGAAGTTCATCTAGTGGTTGTGCTGTAATTTTCATTCGTCGTTCAATAATTTCATATTCCCTTGTGATCTCCAACCATTCTTGGAGAGTTTGTTGCATCTTTGCTATTTCTTCATTAATATTTTGTAACTGTTTTTTTTCTAAGTTAATCTGATTACCAAGTTTTTGCTGAATAGTGGGTATTTCTAGATTTATTAGAGAAACTATAGCTCGTCTTTGTTCTTGTAGATTTTGAAACTCAATACTTTGATCTGTAAAAATAGCAGATTTTTTGGCAATTTCACTATCGATTTTTTGTAAATCTTCTAAGAGTGCATTGTATCGGGAAGTACCAACTAGCATGGTTGTGGTTGATGCAGTAGACTTTTCTTCAAGTTCTTTTTTAGCAAGAGCAGCTAATCTTTGAGTTTTTTCTAATTGTGATTTGTATTCTATTTGCTTAACGATTAAGCTATCTATCCTTTGAGGTATTTGAGAACCCTGAACTTGAGGATCAAGAAAATTGTATTTTTTTCTTAATTGTTGTAATTGCTGATTGAATATATTAACCTGAGTCTGTATTCTGGGAATTTGCTCTTCTAAAAAATCCAGTCCTCGATTTAGCCCAGATTGTCTTCTTTTTAAACTATATGTTAAATAAGCTTTTGCTAAGGCTTGGGAAACATCTTTTACCTGCTGGTGATCACCATGTTGATAATAAACTTGTAAAATATTTTTGTCTTTATTAGTTGTTAAGGTGAGTGTGCTAATAATGGAATCGTAATCAATCTCTGGATATTTATGTTTCATATTTAAAACAATAGGCATGATTATCTCAGGGCTTTTTAATTTTTTCAGTTGTACTTCATCTAAATCAACAGAAGTGATTTCTTCTGTAGTTTTTCCCGAATCTGTAGCAGAAGCACTAACTTTTGTTTCAATAGTGACTGGTTCAGAAAATATTTCAAAACTAGATTCATAAGTAGGAGAGCGGTTGCTCGCGCTAAAAAAAGCCAAAGAAGACATAAAAATAGCCATTCCAGCTACTATATGAATTTGCCGAATAATCTTATCTTTTAAATCAGCTAAATTTAATCCGCCTTCGGCAGTTTCGTCATTTTGAAAATTTTGATTCATGTGCGCTATTTGGTGAGATTTATTTACGTCCATGTTTTTGCTTTAGTGAAATATTTCAGATAATGTTTTAAAAGTTGAAACGAGTTAAAAATCATGCAAACCTCTGGGACATGTACATTAACATTTTCAGAAGGCTGGAATATTTTGATAGAGGCTTACCCTGAATTTTTCACATACCTTCAAAAACAAGAAGCCAAAAACTACCAACCTTTATATGGCAAAATCAGTCCAGCAGTTTGAGCATGGCTTGAAATAAAATAAAACAGAGCATATACTAAAACACTTTAGATTTGATGTAACTTAGACACAGTAGGAGGAGCATCCCCTCTGCTTCTCAAATGCAAAATTTAGGAAGGCATAACTGAGTGTAGTGAAATCATTTTCACCAGTATTTTGGATATATACGTGTATTAGACAATGAAGTGCAGAAAGCTGGATAAAATAATCACTGGAAAAATAATCAAAACTATCAGCAAACTCAATGAACTGCCACCCCGAACAAAATTAATAAGTCTGTAGTTTTCTTAAGCATAAACCATAGTATTAAAGTTCATTTGTGAAGTAAATATTTAGACGGATATACGATGTAACATAATGCGGATCATAGAGGCATATATAGTAGCTTCACTTGTTTCAAGAAGATGTTCGTAATTCTTATTTAGTATGGTACTGGTTAAATTAGCCAAATGTCATTTTTACGACCTAACGCTTGGGTAAAACTTTAAAATCTTCATAGGTAAAGGACATAGCCTTAACATGAGCTTGAATTATCAACCCAAGAGCTAGTGCAAACTTATAACCGTTATAGCCTGAGTCAGCCTAAATGGCTTTAAATTTATTGATTAAGAGAGCGATTTTTTTCGGGGGAGATGGGGCTGGCAATGCGGTAAGATGACCCAATGAGCGATTCTGAGCAACTTGTCATCTACCAGCTTCATATTTTATCCTGAGCATCAGTCCCATAATTTGGCGTAGGGTCAAAATCCGCAGCGACAGCACAATCGCTGATTTGCACTATTTCATTCAGATAGAGGTAAATATAGCGAAGACACTTTTGGCGAATTTGCTTTGGGTTTTTAATCCATCTTTTATACACAGTACAATTACACAATTACTCCCCCAATTACTGTTGGTGTTTTCGCTTGCAAGCTCATAGGAGCTTCATTGTGAATATTTAAGTGATGGAAATTACCTGCTAAAAAGTTTAACCCCTGTTACAGGTGTTACAGAATAGACCCAAACCTTAATCAGGAGTGTAAGCTGATGCAAAAAAAGCAAATGAAAGATATGGTAGTGTTGTTGCCTGGAATTTTGGGCAGCGTACTACAAAGAAACGGTTCAGATATCTGGAATCTATCACTCTAAGCAGCCATCAGAGCAACTGGGGAGATAGTTTTTCGACGTTCGTTATTTGAAGAACTAATAGTAAGAGAAGACGATCCAGAAAGAGATTACTTGGATGATGGTATCAAAGCGACAGGTTTAATCCAAGATGCAACCTTAGTTCCTGGGTTTTTCAGGGTTGACGGTTACTCGTATTTAAGAAATCAGCTGATCAAAAATTTTCAAGTCACACTTGGTAAAATTGACTCTCATACCCCCGCTAACTTTAATAACCTTAACTCCTATGCCAACGGAATAGAAAAACGAGTTATTGAACTAAATATCACACCTAAAACATCGGCAGAAAAAATTGCCGAGCCATCAATCCGATACGCGGATGACATGGTTATTATACTCCGACCCGAAGATGACGCAACAGAGATACTTGAAAGAATCAGCGAGTTCCTCCGCAAACGCGGAATGAAGGTAAGCCAAAAGAAGACCAAAGTTACCGCCGCGACAGATGGGTTTGATTTCCTCGGCAATCCAGCAGTAAAAGCCAAGGAAAACGACTAGTAATAGTTGGCGACCCTGGCGGTGGAAAAAGCACGCTATTACAAAAAATTGCTGATTGGATAATAAATGAAAAACAAGGGCTGCCAATTTGGATTTCTTTAGCTCAAGATGAGTTTAACGATGAATCAACTAAGACAAAAGATGTAAGTGATGAGGGTTGATTATATAAATATTTATCAAACAATTGGCTGAGAAATGCATCTAAGGAACCAGAAGTTACACCAAAAATATGGCGGCAAATTTTTAAATTAGAAATTCTTCAAGGTAATTAGTTATGGCTGATATTAGATGGTGCTGATGAAATGGCTGTTAGTTCTCCTCTGAAAAAGATTAAAGAACAATTAACACTCGGATGGACTGGTTCAGTCAGAGTAGTATTAAGTTGCCGTTTAAATTTATGGTCGGAGTCAAAAGATGTTCTCAGCGATAAATTTGATGTTTATCGTACTTTAGATTTTAATTATCCCAATCAAGTACATCAATTTATTAAAAATTGGTTTGGAGTCGATAATAAATTAGCAAATAATCTTCAGGAGCAACTAGAAGAACCAAATCGATAACGCTTACGAAACCTGGTGAGAAATCCCTTAAGATTAGCGCTTTTATGTTCCATTTGGGAAGCAAGCTTAAAGAATGAATTTATTCAAAAATTAATTAATTTCAAATCCGGGTGTGGTGATTTTTATTGGTATCGAGCCTATTTTCTCGCCGCAGCAGGACTTGGAGAATTTGAAAAATGTAATGCAGCAAAACAAATAGTCAATAAAATTGTTAAGTGGCGCTTTGAAAACATCAACTTGAAGAGCGAAGAAATTAGAGAAGAGGCTAATACAGCATTGCTTCAGACTCATAGAAAAAATGCGATCGCTGCCTTAGTCGAGCTAACCCGCAAGGCACAGGATGAATTCACCCGTTGGAAAGCAGCAGAATCTTTAGGGAAAATCGACCCTGGCAACTCGGATGCGATCGCAGCCTTAGTTGAGCTAACCTGCAACGTGCTGGATGGATATATGCCAAAGAGAGCAGTGTCAAGTTTGAAGGAGATTTTAACAGTGGATCAGATGCCTTTCGTTGTTACTAAGTTGAAGAATGATTCAAAGCTCTATCCCTCAAGTTACTCAGTCATCTGGTACTGCGCCCAATCTCTCAGCTACCCTGAATTCTATCAAGCTTGGCATCGTTAGTAGATTTTTACAGATTGATGCCCCAGTTTCTCAAAATTATGTCAGATTAACCTGCTAACCTATTCATCAACTGCTGATAAATCACGTCTAGCCACACCTGAATCACAGGTTTACCTTCATTTAAAAATGCGATTCCTGTTTTCGGTCATCCGCTACAAGACAAAGCGATCGTTTTTGGCGATCGCTTTGACTATCATTTACCCCAGTTTATCTGTTTTCGATTATCCTAAAAGGTTGAAAGCCTTAAGGCGGCACCCGGATTTGAACCGGGGGTGGAGGTTTTGCAGACCTCTGCCTTACCACTTGGCTATGCCGCCACAGCAAGATTCCCTGAGCTACTTTAATCTTTCTAAGGTATCTTAGTAGCCATAGGACGCTAGTTAAACCATGATAGCATAGGATTCTGAGGTAGAGATAGTGGGTTAAGTGGATGTTTCTGGTAGTTTTTAAGCGATCGCTAGATGGACGTCATAAACCAAATCCAAAGTTTTTGAGGTAGAGATAATAGGATGGTAGTATTTAGGCGATCGCTAGAGAGTCCTGATTACAGGATAAATAAGTTATGAGTTATGAGTTTTAATTCCTCACTTCTTAAACCTTGACTTCATCGGCAAAACTGCCCCATCTGACAAAGTGAAATGGGCCAGCGATAGAACCCCACAGATGTTCATCAGTGTCTAAATCCCTTCCCCGGTCGAGGCTGAAAAATTTTTGAGCATCAATCTCAAATTCGTTATCCAGATAAGTATTTTTGCCGTCACGAAACACAATGCAGCATTTTCCAGGTTCAACCCTGCCTTTAAAGCTGTTACCTGTCCACTCTACAACCATGTTGCAACCTGACATTTTTTCCAATTGGTCAACGGATAAACCTTTTAAACGTTCAGGATCGCGAGATGCGCCGTAAAATTTTTGTTCTTCTTTAACTGTGTAGTGTTCAATAACAATGTGGTTTTCTACCGGAATCAATTTCATTACCCGCATCCGGTAGGGTTGATTGAGCATAAAATCATAAGCTTGTTCGAGAAACAAACTTACTCCTGAGAAGAATTCCAACGGAAGGGGACGGATACACACACGAATGTGGGCATAAAAAGGCGGATTTTCAAAAGCTTGTTCTTGATTACTAAAGTCAGCTGCCATCCACCGGGCTAAAGTGGCAATATCAGTAGAATGAGTCACGTCGCTTCGCTCCGAATTCAAAATTTAAAATTCAAAATTCAAAATTAATAATCCCCATACTTCTCTACGTTCCCTGCGGGATGCTACGCAAACGCGCAGCGTGTCGCAGACA
>NZ_JAYGHD010000286.1:0-94651 GCF_034932245.1 Nostoc sp. UHCC 0251 | reverse complement strand
AAAAGGGTAAAGGTTAAAGGGGAAGGGGACAATACAGAACCTTTTCCCCTTCCCCTTTTCCCGACTTATGCAAGAAGTCTAGTGAAGAAGCCAGGAGACAGATGCAACACAGTGTAGGCAATCGAGACGCTACGCGAACAGACTTACACTGATAGCTTCCTGTACAGACGCGATTAATCGCGTCTCTCCTAGCTTCTGTAAAGAAGCAATTTCGCGTCTCTTTTTACACCTTTCCCGCCACAACCGAGTTTTTCTTCAAAAGTTCAATTGCTGCTTGATATTGCAGATCCGCTTCAGTGCCAATCTGCTCACGGTTAATGGCTGTTTGGGAAATCACTTTATCTGGCTTAATACCTAGTTTATTGATATCCCGGTGTTGAGGAGTTTCATACTTAGCAATTGTCACTGCCAAGCCCGAACCATCGGATAATTCAAATAAAGATTGAATTAAGCCCTTTCCAAAAGTAGTTTCACCTACCAACTCGGCACGACCATTATCTTGGAGTGCGCCGGCAAGAATTTCACTAGCACTAGCAGTTCCTTGATTCACCAAAATCACCAGAGGATCGGTCGTCAGGGGTGGACCAAAGGCTTCAAAACTACCTTGAATACCTTGTCGGTTCACAGTGTAGACAATCGTGCCAGAGTCTAACCACAAACGGGCGATTTCAATTCCTGATTGTAATAACCCCCCAGGATTATTTCGTAAATCTAGAATGTAGGCATCAGCGCCTTTTTTTTCTAGACTAGAAATAGCATGTGCCAATTCCGTTGAGGCGTTGGCATTGAATTGAGTAAGGCGTAGGTAGCCAATGGGCGTACCCTCAGGAGAAACACGCAAATCTGAAACCACAGGGTTAAGAGCAATGCGATCGCGTGTAAGTCTAATTTCTGTTTCTGTTTCTCCGTCCCGTTCGATGAGGAGAGTCACAAGGCTACCACTTGGGCCGCGCATTTTGGTCGCAGCTTCATCAAGGGTAAGATTTTCTGTGGAAATGCCTTCAATTTTGAGAATGCGATCGCGTGGTCTAATTCCCGCTTTATCTGCTGGTGAACCTACTATAGGAGCCACTACTTCTAACTTGCCAGTCTCAGGATTTAGGGCAATTTGTAATCCTACCCCAGTCAGTTCTCCAGAAGTATTTACCTGTAAGCTGCGGTACTGTTCTGGATCTAAAAAGCGCGTAAAAGGATCGTCGAGGCTCTTGAGCATCCTCCCAATTGCCGCATAACTGGCATTTGAGTCCGACAGTGGCTTCTCTAGAACCTTTTGCCGCACAGCCGCCCAGTTTTGATGATTAAACGTCTCATCTAGATAAGTGCGATTAACAATTCGCCAAACTTCCGAAACCAGCTTTTGTTCAGACGTTAAAGCCATCGCAGGCTGGGTGAGCGTACCCAACGCCAACCAAAACGCCATTAACAATGAAAATCCAACCCGTAAGACTTTTTTGTTCATGAACCCCATTATCAATTCCACCTCAACCCAAATTGCCTAGAAATGCCCACTTAACCCTGTTGTTGATGAAATCTATCTCTCGATTATGTTACTTTTTTTATAGAAGTAGTGCATTCTTCTCATCAAGTTGTTCACTCAACTGATGCGCTGTATCCACTCACCAAAGGATAAAATCTACTTTGTGTCCACCATTTTCTATGCAGGGGCGTAAAGAGATCGCAATATATTCCATCTTTACAGAGTGTAAAGTTTCTGAAGACTCTTAGCACGCTGAAAGCTGAAAAGCAAACAAAAAACTCGCCTTTACTAAAATCCCAAAATTGCTAATTGGGAGAGAAGTCTAAGCGGCGGCTTATGAGAAGTCCCTAGACAATTCTGTTGCTACCCCAGCCTATGGCAACCCCTTGGGCGAACCCGCAGGATGCCGAGGCTGGAGAACATCAGAATTTTGGTCGCCGATTTAGAACTTCGGGATTTATCAACCGCAACCGACTTTTAGGAACTTGAGATTGTATGGCCAACGTTTCCGACTGGTTTGAGGAACGCCTGGAGATTCAGGCACTCGCCGAAGACGTCACTAGTAAGTACGTCCCTCCTCACGTCAACATCTTCTACTGCCTGGGTGGAATTACCCTGGTTTGCTTTCTCATCCAGTTTGCCACTGGATTTGCGATGACGTTCTACTACAGGCCAACAGTTACTGAAGCTTTCTCCTCAGTGGAGTACATCATGAATGAAGTCAACTTCGGTTGGCTAATTCGCTCCATTCATCGTTGGTCTGCCAGCATGATGGTATTGATGATGATTTTGCACACCTTCCGGGTTTATTTGACTGGTGGTTTCAAAAAGCCCCGCGAACTGACCTGGATAAGTGGTGTGATCCTGGCTGTGATTACAGTCTCCTTTGGAGTCACTGGCTATTCCCTACCTTGGGATCAAGTTGGCTACTGGGCTGTGAAAATCGTTAGCGGCGTACCAGAAGCAATTCCCGTGGTTGGCGTTCTGATATCCGACCTGCTGCGCGGCGGTTCCAGTGTTGGTCAAGCAACACTAACTCGTTACTACAGCGCCCACACCTTTGTGCTGCCTTGGTTGATTGCAGTCTTCATGCTGTTCCACTTCTTGATGATCCGCAAACAAGGTATTTCCGGTCCTTTGTAATCTCAGCTATTAGTGAAAGGCAACACTATCAGTTTTCAGATGAAGTTGTTTGTTCTAAACTTATGAAACACAAGAAATTAATTGTACATAAGTTCCAAAAAACAAACACTTGTATCTTAAGCCTAAAGCTGGAGAGGCCCTACAGGCGGCTGACCGTAAATAGACAAACGCTGTTTGCTGCCTGTTAGGGTTGCCTAGTAGCTGATAGCTTTCACAAATGCTTTAATTTAACTTAAGCAGGAGAGCACATTTCAAAATGTCAACACAAAAAAAACCTGACCTGAGCGATCCTCAGTTAAGAGCCAAACTCGCTAAAGGCATGGGTCACAACTACTATGGTGAACCCGCTTGGCCTAATGACCTACTTTACGTGTTTCCAATCGTGATCATGGGTTCGTTCGCTGCGATTGTGGCTCTAGCTGTGCTAGATCCCGCTATGACCGGTGAACCAGCAAATCCTTTCGCCACACCATTGGAAATTTTGCCAGAGTGGTACTTGTATCCAGTCTTCCAAATTTTGCGATCGCTTCCTAACAAACTTTTAGGGGTGTTAGCAATGGGTTCCGTACCAGTGGGTCTTATCCTCGTTCCTTTTATTGAGAACGTTAATAAGTTCCAAAACCCCTTCCGTCGTCCAGTTGCAACCACAGTATTCCTATTTGGTACCCTTGTCACCATATGGCTGGGTATTGGTGCTGCCTTGCCATTGGATAAATCTTTGACTTTGGGACTATTCTAAATTAGTCACCAGAAAGTGCTTTGACGCCTGTGAGTTTCAAGAGCAGATGCAGATGTGCTTTTGAAAGAAATTTACAGGCGTCAATTTTAATAATTCAGATTGCATCTGGAATCTGAAGTTTTGGATGGAACAGCTATTCCAAAATCTAAAATCATTGAAAGTCATCAAATACAAACATTTTTCCCTTCCTTAACGTAAGTTGCTAGTTCCATTCCTCGAAATGCCAAAATTTTTCATGTTTTGTATTTTGGGACATAGAATATCTCAATTTAGATTCTTCTATATCAGAGAAATTTTGCGAATAGTGCAAAATTTAATAACTAGCAATTTGGGTTTACTTATATTTAAGTCACAGTTAATGTTTAGCATAGTGCAGCAAGACCATCTGACGGTTAAGAGCGAACTCAGTCTCCTAAACCAGGTGCAAGAATGGTTCGAGCAATTTTGTCTGCAATATTTGTCTCAACTTGGCTGGTCAAAAACCCAACTTGATCGCCTCAATTTAGCATTGGCAGAAGGCTTTACCAACGCTGTTCGTCACGCTCATCATGCTTTACCCCCAGAAACAACCATTGATATTAACATTTATCTCTGGATTGACCGACTAGAGATTAGAATTTGGGATTATGGAAAACCTTTTAATCCTGATGCGATCGCAGAGCCAGCCCCAGGTACTCTGCAAGTAGGTGGGTATGGATGGTTTCTCTTGCGGCGGTTGGCTGATCGTGTTGTATACGAACGTGGTGCAGATGGTAGAAATTGCCTCCTCATCGTCAAATACTCTGTAGAAGCACAAAAGTAAAAGTTAATTAGTTTGTAAAGTAAAGTTAAAAATACTTTTGATGCCAATTTTGGATTTTAAGCAAAGACGAGGATAGGGAAGAAGTCGCAGCAACGTGCGAGGGCGAAGTACAGCACGGCATAAATCCAATTCGCAATTCGCAATTCGCAATTCGCAATTCGCAATGGGCTAATGCCCCGCTCCGCTCTAAGCGCAGCCATGCCGCAGGCTTTACGCAATTAACCTCAGACAGACACTCCGGGATGGGGTTTTTACCTACCAAGAGAATACAAGGATTTTTTCTCGTGCGAACGCTACCGCGTAGCTTGCTTCTCCGTAGGAGTACGCGCCACTTGCGGGCAAGGTTTTGAACATGAAGCTTTTTTGATAAATCCACCTATTATTTCAATTAAAAAGACAAGCTGCTTTGGGCAAATTGTTAAAGGTAGGCTACACTTTCGCCACAACGTACTAGTCTTCTCTACGAAATGCTGAGTGTAATTTGATTACATTTATTCTTCTAAGTAAGCCGGCGCGAAGGTAGATTTTACTTAAAGTTAAGCCACTCACTTCAAGAAAAAACCACTAGGGGAACGAGTCTCTGGTCAAACATATTGTTATTTGATTGATAAAATTATACTTGTTTTTCAATAATATTTGGATTTGGGTAATATATTTTTTACGTTAAATTCCTTAGTTATTATGATTTTTTTTGTAAAGCCTTAGAAAATATTGTTGTATAAAAAGAATCAATGAATCCAGTAAAGATAGCATTCAAGTTATACAAGATCACTTGTTAAGATTTGTCAGCAGTGTTAAGAGCCTTATTTTTGCTCTCTAACAAGTGCCATTTTAGAGCGGTTACAAAGCGGTGCAATCGTGCCCTTACCGCGAGTGTAAATAACCTAACATGCACATCACTACAGTGACAGAAAACCTCAAGTTAGGTGATAAAGTTAATAAAAAAACCAACCATGTCTTCGTATTTTTGGAAATTTTTGCCCACGAAGGCGGTATTCAATCATATATAAAAGATATTTTTCGTGCCTATCTGGGATTGAGCCAACCCTACAAGGCGGAAGTATTTTTGCTGCGAGATAGTCCTGATAGCTTAAATCCGTTTGAAAACGAGAACTTAAAATTTCATTACTTTAAAAATCAGTCTCCCCAAATAGGGAGACTACAAATGGCAGCAGCTTTACTTAAGTGTCTGTTGCAAAGTCGGCCGCAGAAAGTTTTCTGCGGTCACATTAACTTAGCAATATTAGTACAAACTCTTTGTCAGCCTTTGGGGATTTCTTACACCGTGTTAACTTACGGCAAAGAAGTCTGGGAACCACTCAAAAATCAAGAACGTCGCGCCCTGACATCAGCATCTGGAATTTGGACGATTAGCCGCTACAGCCGCGATCGCGCTTGTGCTGGTAATAGTCTAAACCCGAAAATGGTACAGATGATGCCTTGTGCAATTGATGGAGATAAATTTACTCCTGGTTCCAAGCAGCCAGAATTAGTCCAGAAGTATGGTTTAACTGGTGCTAAGGTGTTAATGACAGTAGCGCGGTTATGGTCAGGGGATATTTACAAAGGTGTAGATGTAACGATTCGGGCATTACCACAAATCGCTCAGGTTTTCCCAGAAGTGAAATATTTAGTAATTGGTCGCGGTGATGACCAACCGCGATTAGCTATGCTAGCAAAAGAATTAGGTGTGAGCGATCGCGTCGTATTTGCTGGTTTCGTTGCTACAGAAGAATTAATAGAACATTACCGCCTTGCTGATGCATATATTATGCCTTCACAAGAAGGCTTTGGCATTGTTTATCTGGAGGCGATGGCTTGTGGAGTACCTGTATTATCCGGTGACGACGATGGCTCCGCTGACCCCCTACAAGATGGTAAACTGGGATGGCGAGTCCCACACCGCAGTCCTGATGCTGTAGCAGCGGCTTGTATAGAAATGCTTCAAGGGGATGACCAGCGATGTAATGGAGAGTGGCTAAGAGAACAAGCGATCGCTCTGTTTGGCATAGATGCCTTCCAACAGAACTTGCAAAAAATTCTTTTATCCTCAGTTTTGAGTTCCAATCACAAATGACTAATGATTAATGACTAAAATCGCTATCCTAGAAGGAGAGCAGGACGACATTTAAAAAATGAGCTTTAAGTCATTTCAATTGAATCTTTTAAATCTCCGCCCTTGGCTCACCCTGCTAGCAGTTGTTTGGTTGCTGGCATCACTGGGCTTGGGTTGGTTGGTTAATTCGTTACTAATTATTGTCGGGTTGCTGTTTTTGGCACCCATTGTGGCTTTTTTTGGCTTTCGTTGGTGGCTGCAACGCAACTTAGTTGCTGACCAGTGTCCCGTCTGTAGATATGAATTTACAGGTTTAAATAACAGTCAGTTGCAGTGTCCTAACTGTGGGGAGTCACTATTAGTACAAAATAGTCATTTTCAGCGCTTCACACCAGAAGGCACAATTGATATCAAAGCTGTGGAAGTCCCAGCCAAATCTCTGGAAGATTAGTCATAAGTCATTAGTCATTAGCAAAGGACAAATGACTAGTGACAAAGGACAAATGACTATTTATTTGTTTGTTTGTTGCGAGATTGAGAGGGTGTAGCTATTCTGTCCTTGGGATAATTCGCCCACAAACAGCAAGTATTTTCCTGGTTGCCAGTAACCAGAAAGTTCTGGCTTGCCTCCAGAGTAGCTATCTGCCATTACACAAAAGCGTCCCCCTGGCCCGTCGATCAACAGCGTTGGCTTCCCTTGACCCTCTACTGTTAATCGCAAATAAGGTAGTGCCTCTGTAACCTGGATAACTTGATTAGGTTCAGTGGTAATATTACCACAATTACTTTTGACAGTTCCCCCAGAGTTTCCGTTCAAAACCATTGGATCTGGTTGGAAATTCCGATTAATTTTGATTGTTGGTGTCTGTGCCAAATTAGCCTCAGTCAAAACCAAACTCATCGCCAAAGCTGTGGGAACAATTGCAAGTAGCCTAAGCGTTTTCATTTTAATTAATGCTCAAAATTTTTTTAGAGCAATATTGTTATACAGTAATGATTTAATTGACGACAGGAATCCATCTTTGTTCCAAAAGCTGTCGTATAAAGTAATACCATTTACTTAAGCATTTTTTGTGAAGATTTAATGAGTATAAAGACCATTAATCGTGCAAATTATCTATGTTTGGTGGCGCTTTTGCACCAATATATTTTACCCTACATTCTCCACTTCAATCCGTAACACGCTAGGATTCCAAAAATCATCATAATTTTTACTGCCCAGAAAGGTATTGCACACACATACATTAGCTAAAATCACTAAAACAACCACCAAAAATACAATTTGGTCTGTTGTGGAATAAGTGACCTAGCTGAGGTAGAAAAGATTTATGAATCCTCAAAGAGAAGAAGACTTGCAACGTCGCCTCAATAAGCTAGAGGCAGAGATTAATTTTTCGCCTGAAGTGGTTCCCCAACCACAAGAGCCAAAACAGACTGAGACATCTATTTTTGCCAGGTTTAACTTGCAACTGGAGCGATTTCAGATTTGGTTCAACAGCTTATCTGGGACAAAAAAGCTGGTAGTTTCGGGTGTGACGGTGCTAGTAGGCTTGGCAATGCTGCAAGCAGTGTTTAAACTGGTTGCATCTGTAATCAGTCTGGCACTTTTGGCATTGTTAGTGTATGTTGGATACAAATTTTTTGTGTCTAGTAGCTTTCAACGTAAGTAACAAGCTGATATGCATTTGTTCTGCACTCTGCCTGTAGTTATTAAATTCAGGAGCCAGGATAAAAAAGGCTCCTGACTTTTAACTCCTAAATTCTATTTCAAGCTGCTTTTCTTTTTACCGATTAGCTTAGTTTATTTTAATTGTGCCGATCGCGGCGTAGAAATAATATCAAAGGAAATTATACGATGACGACACCAATTGTCAGGAGAAGTAATAAATCTGGTCAGTCAAAAGAATCGGAAAGAGCCAGCTCGCTACTACTAGCAAGTAGACGTTTTGCTGCTTGGGCGGCTGAAATTACACTAGTGGTTACTAGCGGGTTGATTCCCTTCGGCATGGGTGTCTATGCCAATTCTAGAAGCGATTTTAATCGAGTGCCGCTTAACCCCGTGCTGGTAGTCACAGAAAGAGCGATCGCCAGACCCCTAGCTCTGCCTGTTAGCTATGGCATCCGTAACGTGGCATGGCCGACTAATATTTTGTGGACAATCGCCTTGTTAACACCTGTAACTCTCTCGTGGTGGCAATTGTATTTACTGGCTAAAACTGGTAGCACAATTCCTAAACGTTGGTTAAAAGTGCGGGTTGTCAACGCGCAAGGTAAGCCGCCTGGTTTAGGAGCAGTTGTGATTAGAGAAGGAGTTGGGCGTTGGACTGTACCCATTTCTATCGCTTATCTGCTGTGGCGCTACAGCTTTGCTTTTCCAAATTTAGGATTATTCACATTTTTGTCTTTGTTAATGATTGTGGGTGAAGGCATAGGCTTACCGTCGCGCCGGGGTCGTCGCGCACTGCACGATCAACTTGCAGGCACTCATGTAATAGATGCGACTCGCCCCTTACCATCCTCACTCTTAGCTAACAACAAACAAGCTCAATCTGCTGGCGATAATGATGAAGCAGAAGAATGGCACGAGGGAGAAGAATTAGCAGCAGCCCAAACCAACCAATCGACTAATCTGTGGCGGCGGATACAGCAAAATCCTAATCTGACTTTGTTTGGGGTAGGACTTACGAGTATGACTGCTGTATTGGCAACTTTAATAGGTACTCAAGTTTATATCCAAATTCAACAATCCCAGCGAGCAACCGAAAAAATCAACAGGCAACAGTTCCTCGAACTTCGCAACCAATTGAATTCCACCTCTGGGGCGACTAATGAGCAGCGCCAAAGTGCAATTCTGGCTATGGGTGGTATTAATGACCCACAGTCCATTAAATTCCTGGCGGATCTCTTGGTTAGCGAAACCAACCCCAGCCTCTTGGATACGATTCAACAAGCTTTGACAACTGTCGGCCCCCCAGCCATCCCGGAACTAAAAAATAAGAATCAGTTTTTGGTTAGCGAACTAGAGTCTGTGGGCAGTTCTGCAACCAAAGAACGGGAATTGCGGCAAGGGCGGCTACAAAGAAACCAACGAACGATTAACAAGATTCTCTCTGTTTACAGCGGTAAAATTGAGGGCGTTGACCTTAGTAGCACCCAATTAGGTCAAAGTGGTACTCCAGGAAGTTCCTTCTTTAACTTGGTACTAGACAACCTTGATGTATCAGGAGTTAAATTTAAATCCGCAAATCTTAACCAAGCCAGCTTTAAGGGAAGCCGTTTTCGGGGCATGGGTGAAGATGGACGCTGGGATACTTACGATGATGTGATGGCTGATTTAAGCCAAGCTCAGTTGCAGCAAGCCAATCTTACTGATGCTAACCTCAGTCGCGTCTTGATGAACCGTACCGATTTGAGCCGCGCCACTCTCAACAGAGCAAACTTATCCAACGCGCGTCTATATGAGGCTAAACTCAACAGCACTCAATTAGTAGGAGCCGATCTGCGAAACGCAGTTTTGGAAAAAGCCAGCTTGACTGGGGCTGATTTAGGTGACGCTCAATTGAACGAAGCCAATCTGTACTCTGCCCGTTTAGGTCGCGCCACTGCCATCGGAACACAATTATCCTTTGCCAATTTAGCTAACACTGATTGGCAAGGGGCAGATTTATCAGGAGCCTATTTGGATCGTGCTAATCTCAGCAATGCTAACTTGAGCGCCACTCGTCTAGCTGGTGCTGTTTTGCGTTCTGCCCAAATGGAAAACGTTAACTTGCAAAATGCCGATCTGAGTCTTGCAGATTTGCGAGGGGCAAATGTGGCAGGAGCAGATTTTAAGGGGGCAATTCTCGCTCCTAGCAAACAAGATCCAGCAGATCAATTTGTCCAAACCCCAGATTTAGGCTCAGTATCTGCCGTAGTCCAAGGGGTTGATTTTTCTCAAGCCAAAAATTTAGATCCCAAGCAATTAGCGTACATTTGTACTCAAGGAGGCATTCATCCTCGTTGCCCGTAGAATGAGAGGAGGAGCAGGGGAGGCAAGGGGAGCAGGGGAGGCAGGGGGAGCAGGGGAAGACAAGGGGACAAGGGGACAAAGAGAAGAACCGATGCCCAATGCCCAATGTCCAATGCCCGATGCCCAATGCCCAATGCCCAATGCCCAATGACTAATGACTAATGACAAATTGGTGTGAGGAGTTCGGTTATGAAGTATATTCCATATTTAGTTTCAGTTTTAGGGGCTGGTTTAGTTTTGAGTCTGGCGAGTGCCAAACCAGCACAAGCTCAAGTAGCCTATGGTAGTTATATTGGTATAGGCCCTACTGTTGGTTTTACTGATGGTATCCAATTGGGGGGGGTTATAGCGGGTCGGTACAAGCTTTTGGAAGCACCGATTTCACTGCGTGCCCAAGTTTTAATTGGTAATAATACGGCAGTTGTACCAACGGTTTCTTACGATTTTCCCCTCAACTGGCAAGCTGATGCCTACCTGGGTGCTGGGTTAGTATTGGCTGGTGGTGGTGGTTCTTCTCCTGTGGGCGACAAAATTAGTTTTGCTTTACAACCAGGCATTGATTATATGATCCCAAATAGCAATACTGTCCTTTTTGGAAACGCGATTATCGCTTTTGATGCCTACCGTGATAGCGGTGGTACAGCTATCTCTGTACAAGGTGGTGTTGGTTTTAGATTTTAATGGGCAATCCCTAAGAAGCGTTAAACTTCATTGCAAATTAAGAAGTTAGTCCAAACAACATGATAGTTTTTGGTCATGAAGAGAGACAGCATAGGATTAACACAGGAGAACACAGTGGCAATGGAATCAAATTTATTAACGGATGCGGGCGCAGATGAAGTGAATCAAGATTTCAGTGAATATGTCGCTAACCTGCAACTTCATATGACTCTGCAAGCTCGCAATCTTGTTCCAACCCTGAAGCAAACACTGGTAGATAGTCGCCAGCAATTACTCCATCAAACCCAAGCCCACTTTGAAAAGCTAGTTTCTCGACAAGGGCTATAAATATATACAAATTTTAATCAAAATTCAAATAAAATAAAGGCAGATGTTGGGTTAATGCCAATGGTGTTCTCACAAGGTCTGCTTTTTCTGCTTTTTTAAGTATTGAGTTACTAAAATCACCCTTTTGGCGCAATAGTAGAGAGCAGAAACTAGTTAAAATTATTGCAGCAGTTCCTTAGAAGAGCAGTTAGTTAAGGCTAAATGGCGGCTCAAATTAAAATGACTTCATTACTTCCTCGAAACCTCAGCGTTGTTATCCGACCAGTCCAATACCGGGATCTGGATGGGATTGAGCGTATAACTCAAGAGTCATTCGCAGCCCTAACTCCCAAGGGAAAAGGTTTTGCCATCAGCCAGATGCTCATGCTGCGTCGCTGGTATGGATTACTCAAATTTTTGAGTTGGTTTCCTAACCCGCTACAGTATCGCCTCTGTGCCTACATAGCAGAGCAAGGGCGGATGCTTCTAGGGATGATTCAAGTGTCACCTTTTAACCGGACACGCAGCACTTGGCGCATTGATCAAGTGCTGTTGGAGCGTGGTGTCGATAAACAAGGAGTTGGCTCGCAACTTTTGCGTCATTGCTTTGAATCGATTCTGGAAGCTCGCACTTGGTTATTGGAAGTTAATATCAACGATATAGAGGCGTTGGCCCTATATCGACAAAATGGATTCCAACGTCTAGCAGAAATGACGTACTGGGAAATTGGGCCAGAATTACTGGCTGAATTGGCACAAGCAGAACCAGACTTACCCAACCTCTTGCCAGTAAGTAATGCTGATGCCCAGTTGCTATATCAACTAGATACGGCATCTATGCCACCTTTGGTACGTCAGGTTTTTGACCGTAACACGCGCGACTTTAAAACCAGCTTGTTCGGCGCTTTAACTGATGCAGTAATGCAATGGGTGAGCAAAACAGAAGTAGTAAGTGGTTACGTATTTGAACCGCAACGCAAAGCTGCGATCGGCTATTTTCAGGTGCAACTTGACCGTAAGGGCGAAGTCCCCCACGTTGCAACGCTGACGGTTCATCCTGCTTACACCTGGCTGTATCCAGAATTACTATCTCAGCTGGCTCGTATTGCCCAAGATTTTCCCGAGCAAGGGTTACAACTAGCTTCCTCAGACTATCAGGCAGAGCGAGAAGAATATTTGGAACGAATTGGGGCAAAACGCATAGAACATACATTAGTTATGTCTCGCTCTGTGTGGCACAAGCTACGGGAGTCTAAATTCGTTTCCTTAGAAGGAATTCAGTGGACTGATATGCTGCAAGGGTTACAACCGACACGTAAACCTATACCAGGTGGAATGTCATGGATACAACCAGGACAGCTGCCATCGTCAGATAAACCACTGCCAAGCAAGTCAGAACCGATTAACTTTTCGGTAAAAAATCCTAGCATGGAAGCATCGCCGATTTCTGAATCAGCAGATGCACAGCAGGAGAATTAGCGTGATATCCCAGGAGCAACCAAAACCGTTTATTTCAGCATTGGGGCTAGATTTCGGTCGCAAGCGAATTGGTGTGGCAGGGTGCGATCGCACGGGTTTAATTGCCACGGGTATCACAACAATTGAGCGCACATCTTTTGAGCAAGATGTTGAGCAGATCCGACAAATAGTTAATGAACGCGAGGTGCAAATCCTAGTTATGGGCTTACCTTATTCAATGGATGGCTCACTGGGATTTCAGGCGCGTCAAGTTCAAAAATTTACTACAAGACTGACTAAAGCTTTGAAACTGCCTGTGGAATATGTGGATGAGCGATTAACTTCATTTCAAGCAGAGCAACTGCTGATAGCTGAGAACCGCTCCCCGTCACGCCATAAAGCTTTGATTGACCGCAAGGCAGCTGCTTTGATTTTGCAACAATGGCTAGATGCCAAGCGTGCCAATTGCCGCAGTTCAGTGGCGGCTATTGAGTATTGATACCTTTTAACATGATATTCTGAAAACGATTAGCCAGCAGTTGTATCTACGTGTAAAGCTATTTGGTTGACATAATATGTGATTAAATAGTTCAGCGATTTCCAAAGTTGCTGGAATTTATTAAATTTCTACATTTCGGCTATGTTTTCCTCTCCTTTTCCTGAAGAAAATGATAACGCTCATGCGGGTTCCATCACTTTAACCGATGACAAAGGGCGATCGCTCGAATGTTATGTAGAGCATTCCCTTGAAGTAGATGAACAAGAATACGTTTTACTTCTTCCTGTTGACTCACCTGTAGAAATTTTTTCTTGGGAAGGTGACGGTGAGGAAGAAGAAGCGGTTCTGGTAGAAGACGACACCATCATTGAGCAAATTTTTGCCACTGCCCAAGCTGTACTATCTGAGCAGAATCTGATATTGAAGAATACAGCCTACGCTCTGACAGTTGCAGGTGATTTACCGCCAGTTGAAGAATCAGAACTCTTCACCTTAGAAATCGAAGATGAAGAGGCAGATTTAGAGCCAGAGCAATTACAGCTACTTGCTAGCTTTTATGATGAAGATCAGGAGTATGCAATTTATACACCCCTTGATCCTTTGTTGTTTTTTGCACGGATAACAAAAACAGGCGAACCTGAATTACTCTCTCCAGAGGAGTTTCGCAAAGTGCAGCCTCTATTAGAGGAACATCTTTTTAATGAAGTGGAATAAAATTAAACCAATTCGCAATTCGCAATGACGCTCCTACGTCGCTCTAAGCGAAGCCATGCCGAAGGCTTTACGCTGCGCTAACGCAATTACGTTTTGTAACGGGGATTTTACCCCGACACAAAACTTGCTGCCTATGAAGGCAAGGGACTTAAACCCCCAAACTTTGTTAAAAATTCAAAATGTTACATTTTCATTTTGAATTCTTTAATTGGTAATTTTCATGACAATGAAAATCTACTTAAACCTTTTACCATGTCCCATTAAATGTGGAAGCAATGAAACATTGACATTAAATTGGGACAATTAGTACCGCATGGCGAAAGTCAAAAGTTAACAGTGAGCGAAGTAGAAGTGTTAAAAGTCAAAAACCTTATAGGGCAGACTTTTTGGCTGTTTGGAATGAGTGGTTTATGTACGCCATAGTTTACTAGTCTTGTTTAAGATTCTGGAAAAAGCATTTTGATAGGAATTTCTAATTCCATTATCCGTCTTGAAAAGTTTGCCACGGAGGGAAACCCTCCTTACAACTTTCCGCAAAATCCAAAATTGGTATGAGGTGCTGAAAATGGCTTATAGCGACTTTACATTAAGTCAATTTAAAAAGTCATTCAGCATCCACATCGATGAAGAAACTGATTTATGTGCTGACATAGAACCTTTACAGCCAAGCGAGAAACTCATAAATTCTTTAGAAGAAACGGCAGAACTGGCTTTAGCAATTAATACTGAAAAAGCTCGTTCAGAAATGATTATCACTCCAATATTGTTGGAGGTAAGACGCAAAGCTAATTATCCAATTAGTTTGTTTTCAGGAATAGATTTTAATGTAGATGTAGAAAAAGGTCTGAATGGCTATTGTGACTTTATCATTAGTCGTTCTAAAGAGCAACTAACAATTAATGTGCCTGTGGTGGTTATTATTGAAGCCAAAAATGAAAATATTAAAGCTGGATTAGGGCAATGTGCGGCCGCAATGTTAGCAGCACAATTGTTTAATCAACAAGAAGGAAATGAAATTAAAAAAATTTATGGCGCGGTAACAACGGGGGATATTTGGAAGTTTTTGAAGTTAGAATAAAACGATATATTTATTGATTTGAGTAATTATTACATCAAAGAGATAGATAAGATTTTAGGAATTTTATCTCAAAATGTTCAGGGAGATATTCCAGCATGGCGTTCGACTAACTAAACTATATTGGGTTATGCTCATTTGTCTAGAGCTACTTAAATTTGACTGTTGATTATGGTCTGGAACAATCTTTTACAGCCTGACTTGATTTTAGAAGGTTCAGTGTTGAACCTAACACCAGATATTATCCAAAAATACGGGCTTAAAGGGCTGGTATTGGATGTAGATGAAACCTTAGTACCCTTTAGAGTAGGGCTGGCTTCCCCAGAACTACAAGAATGGGTAGAGCAAATTCGTGCCTGTACTGCATTGTGCTTGGTCAGTAATAACCTGAGTGAAGCGCGAATTGGTGGAATTGCGCGATCGCTAAATTTACCTTACTACTTGGGTGCAGCCAAGCCCTCCCGACGCAAAATTAGGGCAGCCCTTAGGGGAATGGATCTACCAGTGCATCAAGTAGGGATGGTAGGCGATCGCTTGTTTACGGATGTTATAGCAGGTAATCGCCTGGGGATGTTTACCATTCTAGTTGAACCGATTGTTCATGCAGATGCGGCCCTCCGTTCTCATCCCATCCGCAACTTTGAAGTTTGGATATCGGAAATCTTAGGAGCCTCTATTACCCCCAAGAAAACCAAGATTCACAAAAGCTAAAAAATCACCCGGAAAGTAAATCTAAAGAAATGATTAAGGAATCTTAATGGAATCAAAAAATCGGGGATCATAATTATTAATAACATGGGGTCAGCCAAAAAAGACCCTACAGCATACAAAATAAATATAAACTCGTAAAGCGTCAGCCTTCACTATAGAAGGATTGGCGCTTTACAATTTCTTTAGTCCTTTGTCATTAGTTATTAGTCCTTTGTTCTTAATGACTAATGACCACTGACTAATGACTAATGACTAATAACTAATGACTAAAACAATTGTTGTCAAAATTGGCACTTCTAGCTTAACCCAACCAGAAACGGGACAATTAGCACTTTCTACCATCGCTACCTTGGCGGAAATACTCTGTCATTTAAGACGTCAGGGACACCGGGTGATTTTGGTTTCTTCTGGGGCTGTGGGGGTGGGTTGTGCGCGGTTGGGCTTAACAGAAAGGCCCAAAGCGATCGCACTGAAACAGGCTGTAGCAGCAGTTGGACAAGGTAGGCTAATCCGTGTATATGATGATTTATTTACTACATTACAACAGCCGATCGCTCAAGTATTGTTGACTCGCAGCGACTTGGTGCAGCGTAGCCGCTATCTAAACGCCTACAATACTTTTCAGGAACTATTGGGACTGGGAGTGATCCCTATAGTCAATGAAAATGATACCGTAGCAATAGACGAACTAAAATTTGGTGATAATGACACCCTTTCGGCATTGGTTGCCAGCCTAATAGAAGCAGATTGGCTATTTTTGCTCACCGATGTTGATAGGTTGTACTCAGCTGATCCCCGTTCCGTACCAGATGCTCGACCGATCGCTTTAGTTAGTAGCATTAAAGAATTAGCTCAATTACAAATAGGTTCCCAAGGTTCTCAGTGGGGTACTGGTGGGATGGTGACAAAAATTTCGGCTGCGAGAATTGCGATCGCGGCGGGAGTTCGTACTGTAATTACCCAAGGGCGATTTCCCCAGAATATAGAAAAAATTATCCAAGGTGAACTGATTGGGACGCATTTTGAACCGCAACCTGAACCAACTTCGGCGCGTAAACGTTGGATAGCTTACGGACTTGTACCTGCGGGTAAATTGTATTTAGATGAAGGTGCGATCGCAGCAATTTCTCTAGCGGGAAAATCGTTATTAGCTGCTGGAATTAAGGCAGTAGAAGGAGAGTTTGACACACAGGATGCTGTGCAATTATGTGATCCAAATGGTCACGAAATTGCTAGAGGACTTGTGAATTACAACAGCAATGATCTACAAAAGATTCGCGGCTATCATTCACGCGAAATTCCCACAATTTTAGGTTATGCCGGTGTGGAAACCGTGATTCATCGGGATAATTTGGTTTTGACTTAAGATAGAAATAAGATAAATTTCGTGGCTACTAACTGGGAGAGTAAAAAATATTATGACTCAAACGTTAGAAAATGCTGTTAACTTACCAGAAGAACAACGCTTCTTTCGGCGTGGGTTAACTTGGGAACAGTTTAAAACGATTCAAGCTAGCTTTGAAAATGTGCCGGGGGTGCGGCTGTTTTATTGTGAGGGAGTCTTAGAAATCGTGACTATTGGTAAGCCTCATGAGGTGATTAAGTGTTTAATTGCTGGACTATTGATTACTTATTTTGAAGTCAAAGGTATTGAATTTTTTCCCAGTGGTAGTTTTAGCCAGATTATTCCCAAGATAGTAGAATATCAAGCAGATTTATCTTATTGCTTTGGAACGGACAAACCTGTACCAGACTTGTGCGTTGAAGTAGTGATTACTAGCGGTAGTCCCATAAAGTTACAGAAGTACAAATTAATGGGAGTCCCGGAAGTTTGGTTTTGGGAAGATGGCATAATTGAAGTTTACTGCTTACGAGAACAAGAATATGAAAAAATTGGTAACAGTGAGTTGCTACCAGAATTAGATTTATCCTTGCTCAATCGTTGTCTTTTGTTGTCGTCTCCCTTGGAAGCGATTAGAGAGTTTCGTCAGAGTATTCAACAGTAATAGAATGTCAGACTAACATAGAAGCGATCGCCACTGCCCCCCATAACGGCGCATCATCACCCAACACCGCCGGGATAATTTCAAAATCAACTTCTGGTAAAGCCGTATCCCGCGCCACCTGACGCACCACCTGCCAAAAATTCTCCCCTGCCTTCGTCACACCGCCTCCCAACACAAAGCGCTGCGGATTCATCAAGTTCGCTACATTACCAATACCCACACCCAGCGCCCAAGCAGCCTTATACAAAACTTCCTTCGCCAAATCATCCCCAGCCGCAGCAGCTTCAGCTACCAACTGTCCCGTCAGTAAAGTTAAATTATTTTTTACCAAACCCCTCAACATCTCTCCTCTTTGGTGTTCTTGGCTTCTTGACTGTTGGTTTTCCAAAATTTCCCTCGCATTTTGCGCCATATAAGGCCCCGAAGCCAAACGTTCCACACATCCTCGTTTACCACATAAACAAACTGGCCCAGCAGGATCTACAACCATGTGTCCAATTTCGCCAGCCATCCCACCAGCACCCCGCCAAGGCTGGCCGTTAAGTATCCAACCACCACCCACACCAGTGCTGACAGTTATGTAAAACAGGCTATCGTATCCCTGACCGGCACCAAAACGATGTTCTCCCAAAGCAGCAACGTTAGCATCATTGTCCACACCAACACTCACACCAAACTCTTCCTCCAACAAACCTTTAAGAGGAATGTTTTCCCAACCAGCGACATGATGAGATAGTCGCACCGTCCCCGTGGAAGCGTCCACTGGGCCGCCAAAGCTAACACCGATCGCAGCAGGTTTTGCGTCTTGCAGCAGAGAGTAAATGAGCGATCGCATAATTTCCAAGTCAGTACTAGCATTTGCATTCGCTGGCGAGAGACGACGTTCATAACGCAACCACTTTTTAGAACCAACATTTACCAATGCTGCCGCTAGTTTAGTTCCGCCAAAATCGAGAGCTAAAATTAATGTCATAGTTTTTTATCGAAAAAGCTTCATGTTCAAAACCTCGCCCGAAGTCAAGCGAAAAAATCCTTGTATCGCAAGGTAGGTTGAAACCCCACAAGAAAGTGGGTGGCTTAGTTTAATTGCGAATTGCGTTAGCGCAGCGTTAGCGAGGAACGAGCGTCATTGCGAATTGCGAATTGATTTCATACTCCTTCTATCTATACCATTACAAAACATGGTTTCTTTCTCAGGAAAGATGTTTGCGCTCAAGATACATTTAACACTAGAGAAAACCACATTATTCTTTAGAAACTCATGAGTTCCGAGCAACAACATCCAATTATTGATTTGTCTCACGCCAAAGAACCTCCTCGCTCTATCAATCTCGATCAGGATAAAGAAGCAGCTCCCCTTGCACCGGAAGAAGTTAGCGGACAGATTGAGGATGACCCCATTAAGAATGCTTTTGATCGTCAAGAAGAAAGCCCAGAGAATGTTGGTGATTTTGCTAACGTTCCTGGTGCAAGCAGCTTGCAATTGGATTGATAATTATTGACTTACTCACCTGTTCTTGAGTCCAGCACTTCGTCAATAAACTGTTGCAACCGTTCATAGTGCGAACCTTGCCAATAAATGCGATCGCAGTCTTGACAACGCTGGAATTTATCAATCTGCGATCGCACAGTTTCTGGTAGTTGGTCAATAATAGATTGCTTATCTACACATTCTAATAATCCATTGCAGCGCAAACACCGTTTAAATGGTGAGATTAATTCAAACAAGTCGAAGCGTTGTAATACTTCTATGGTTTGTTGTTCAGGGTTAGTGTTTCTAACGTAATACCCATGCGTTACTAAACTACGCATCAATAGACCTTTATCACGAGTCAAGAGAATTCGCTCTTGACTATACGATATCTGGGCTAATTTCTCATCCTCGTAGTCATTGCGGTATAAAGTATCAAATCCTAAAAGTCGTAGAGATGTCGCCAGCTTCCCCAAATGAATATCTAAAACAAAACGGATAATACTGAGCGGTTTTGGTAGAACCGAAACGCTTGGTATAATAAGACTCCTAGTTGAAATTGGATAAACATTGATAGTATCTCCATCCGAAACTATGTAAGAAAAATTTACATATTCACCATTAACATTGATAAAATCAACTTCTGGATGAGGGACACCCAACGACTCAATCATGTCCTTAATTGAGGCTTTCTCCTCAAAAAAATGCGGAATTTTTACCTGCTTATGATGTCGTGGTAAAAAATAATTCAATTCTGCATGAAAGTAAAAATATGCGATCGCCATATTGAAAAATTTACTGCTGTGTCCCCTTACTAGCAACAATTTGTCACAATTGCAAAACTTTATCTATTGTATTGAAAGAATCAATACTTGCTCAAGTGAGCTATCTCTACTATAAAATGCCCGTTAACCTTGATTTAACCAACCTTCTAAAGGCGGAAAACTGTAAAAAAACTATAAAGATTGTCAAATACTTGCATTTATTATTGAGTTTCAGTTACAGTCAAGGCAGAGGCATATAATCAAACCCTGACATTGAGCTTCAGGAAGTTAGATTAGCTAAAAGGGTAAATACCAGGTTTGTTAATGTTGATGTCAGTGACACTGCTAATAATTAGTCACTGGTTTTACTCATTAACCGATCGCGCATGAAGTACGGGGCAATAGAGCATTTACCCGCAATTTAATTGTCTTTATTTTTTCTAAATTAATTGAGAATTATTCGCAATATGTACAAATGGATAAATACATTAAAAGCAGATAAAAAAGTTTTAAAACAGTATTGGTTTACCAAGCCGATATCTGCTTATCAGGTGTTTTCGCATCTATCTTTAGGAATAACTTACTTAGAAAGACAGCGCAAGATTATATCTTTATGTGTAAAAACAACAAATGTAACTAGTTATATAAATAATTTCAACAAAACTTTAAATAACTATCTTGCTGCTAGCAATATTTTTGATTGTAATATCAGCTACATCTACTTGATTGCCTATTACTCTCTAAGGGATTGCACAAGATTGAACATATTTGATTTTGGTGAAGAAACCAAGTTCAGAAAAGCCAAGCTTCAGCAAGGGAAAATTTACAAAATACCAAATAACAATAAAACTAGATACAAAATTAACGCCGCGCATACGGAAAAATCTAACTTGATGCTGTTTATCTCTATTGTGGAGAGTTTATTAACCGGAAAGACCTTGATAAATAATGATGTTATAAAGTGGCTACCTAGTTTTAACGGGTAAATGAATATTGTTCTTGTTTATCTCCTTTACCTAAGGATATTGTAGCTAAGAACACAGTTGTATTTTGTAATACCTTTTGTCCATAAAATACGCTAATGAGTACAGCGAGATGAATACTTTTTTTTGTTCTGACGATTCACGGCAAGTAGGAGAAGATGTTATTGGTAGCGCCACCAATTATCAAACTTATATTTTAGTTGAGTGTCCTTTACCTTGGACATCAGAAGCATTTGATTCCAAATGGGTTCCACAGAATTTGAGGGTTTTGGTAGAGGAAGTGAAGCGTTCTAAACTACCAATTAGATTCCTCTTAATTGCTAATGATGTATCACACAAGGTAAATCACACTACGCTTTTGATTTATCAAAAAGAAGAGGGTCTAAGTAATGGATACCATAAGCAAGAGTTTAAGCTAGCAAATATTGAGCAAGTAGCAGCGGTTGTTCAAAAATGGTTATGGGGTATCAATTCTAATTCTGAGATAGAAACCACCGAAACTAAAGATATTTTAGTTTGTACCCACGGTAGCCATGATAAATGTTGTGCCAGATATGGCGCTCCTTTTTACTTCAATGTAACATCAAGGAATGCTGATTTGTGCTTAGATAATGTGCGAATTTGGAAATCATCACACTTTGGTGGACATCGGTTTGCACCAACAATTATAGACTTACCAGAAGGAAGATATTACGGTCGTATAGATATAGATTCATTTAGATCAATTTTGACTCGTACTGGTGATATTCAATGCTTAAATAAAGTCTATAGAGGCTGGGGAATTCTACCTGCTGCACTTCAGGTTTTGGAAAGGGAACTAATGCTTTGTAATGGATGGGATTGGTTTAATTACAAAGTTGCAGGCAAAATTTTGGAGCAAAGTTTAGATAATAATACTATTCTGGGTGAGCTAAGTTTTGAACAACCTTCTGGTTCTCTCTACACTTACCAGGCTAAACTTGTGAGAGATGAAACTAAGACTCAACAACTGAAGAGTTCATGCAATGCTACACGAGAGTTGGTAGTTACTAAATATGCTGTGGGTAGTCTTTGGATTAGTTCTAGTAAGGTGATGAGTTATAGTACTTAAAAGAGGAGAGTTTTTAAACGCAGAGGGACGCAAAGGGAAGCGCAGAGGTACGCGGAGTATTACTGTATTTAGTATAACCCTGCACAAGTTCGTAACAAAATCTCTGCGTACCTTTGCGTTTCCCCCTGCGTTTCTCTGCGTTTTAAGTCATATTTAAGACTCTTCGTAAAAGTATTTGGTCTTCTAATTTGGCTTTTAAACGGCCATTTTCGATATCTCTAATCCAGCTTTGGCTTTTACCTGTAAGTTTTGCTAATTCTCTTTGGGAGAGATTCAAATTTTTTCGCGCTTGCAAAATCTGTTCACCCAGCAAATCGTTTGTAGCTTTAGGCTTTCTTTTGGCTTTAGCAGTTCTTGTTTTCTTTTTTTCTGATTCTGAGATTTGCTGTTCCCATTCTGGTGGGAGTTCAAAAGCCAAAATCCGCGCATTCATTAAGAGATTCCACTTACCACGGGGGCCTGTGTCTGTGAGGCGAGTTTCAGCACCACCGTCATTAGTCCAAAATTCCAATGCTTCATCTGGATCTTCTGGAAGATCGATTAATTTTGCCCACAAAGGTTGAATTTCTGGTGGGTAGGTAACTGGATCGAAAAGTGGCTTCATTCCATAGTGATTAAGAATTTCCAAATCGCTTTCAAAAGTTCGCAGCAGACGTTTGCGTTCTTCGCGTTGTCTGGATGCAAGGGCGACTTTTTCTTCACCGTAAGCAATACGCAGCAAGGTAGGAATAGTAATGCGTTGTTCCTTGCCCATTTTGGTTTTAAACAGCAACCACAGCATTAGTCGGACTGCGCCTTCATGTTGCTGCCAAATGCTCATGACTGTGGTTAGCAGTGTTTTGGGGAGACTACCGTATTGATAGAATGCGGTTCGCTCTTTACACGCTTGTTTATTTAAGAAATATTGTGCCCATAAGCCTGCTTTTATTTTAAAAGTTAGCCCAATAAGATATTTGCATCCGAGATTGTCTTCTTGAAAGTGGTGCTGAATATCTACTAAATGCCATAAGCGGCTGCCAACAAGAGAGAATCCGTTAATTCGACCTTGTTGGGGCCAGTCAATGGAGATAATTAGGGAGCAAGCTTGCTGAACGATATTTTTCATTAAAGCTAGCTTGGCAGCTTTGCTCAAGTCTTTGCGTTTCTCCATCCCCAAATATTTCTCGATTTGTCGCTCATCGATCGCAAATTCTTGCTCCCAAGGTTGCTCTAAGGCTGTGGCATAACCTGCAAAAATTAGATGTATGCAAGCGGCTCTGATGTCAAGCCCCTCAATTGCTGCTATATCTGTGGCCTTGTCGTTAACTTTGAAGGGATCTTGGATATGAAAAGCGATCGCACCTCGGCCTTGATTCACTTGTCGGCTGTAACATAGATAACCTTCTTCATCAGTTTCCCAATGTAAAGATGTGCGTTGCGCCAGGACATTACAAGCTTCCCAAATAGCGATCGCTGAAGCAAATGGGTTATTCTTGCCGTTAGAAAACAAATCTAAACTGGTAGCATCTCTTGGTTCCACTTTGCATCTCCCCTTTTTAGACTGCCAAGGAATGGGAGAATTAGTTGGACAAGCTATTACACATTGCGGTTCGGAATAATAGCCCTCACAATTATTACAAAGACCAGGATCAATCCAGTATTCATTGTCTTCTATTCTGATTGCACCCGTAGGACATTGGGGGCGGCAGTTGTCACATCCAACGCAACTGTTGTTAGGAATTGTATAAGGCATTTGGCTCTTTTCCCACTCTAATCGTTGAGATGTTTGTCTCAGGTCTCCCCTGGATGAGTCCTGTCTATTCATGACTCGCTACCACATCATTTTTCTGGCGAGAAGAATCTTTTCTCACCACATTCACTCCCCACATCCATATTTTGACTTCGCATCCAATTGGAAGCTATTTAAAGCTTTAAAACCGAGCTTGATAAAACTTCTTTATTAACTATACATTTCATGAAAAAAATGATTAATTTGTTCGTGTCGAGCTTAGAAAAAAATCTTAACATTTATTTAATTAGGTATTTAATGAACATTTTAGATTTGGACATAAAGTGTTTTTAGGACATATTTAAGCTTGTTAGAATTGGACTTCATCTGATTTATTAATAATTTTAATATTTAAGGCATGATAATATTCTGCCATCAAATTTACAGTTCCTTCATAAATCAACTTGGTTTCTTTATGTGAAATTGAAATAAAAATAGTTTTGTCATCATTTACTTAAATAATTGAATCCAAATTAGGTTAGAAATTGTTGCTTTATAAAATACATATTGCATATATCAAATTGTAACTAATGAACATATTGATTTGTATATATGTATACAGCTTGTTTATATTTAATTGCCTAAATCTAAATACATTTGAAAAACAATATCATTATTATTATCTTGAAAACCTTCTTTCTACAAAGAGAGAGCTTTTTAATTTTCCCCCTTCTATACAAGTGTTGAGGGCTGAAAGGTTAGGTTGATAACCAAATATGCATAATAATTATTGGCAATAAATTTCATCTATTATTTAAAATAAAAAACAATATGCAATTGTGTTCAAAGTCATCGAAATCTGATGATGAAAAAGTAATTTTTAAATACCAAAAGGAGAAAATATTAGGATAATATGATGATTAATGTACAAACAGCTTGACAGGCAAAATTGCTGAGGAATTATTCATGGCACAACTAACAGGTTTGACATTTGGCGGTAAGGCTTGGACACCAAAATTTGCTCAAGAAATTGACAAGGATAAATGTATCGGCTGTGGCAGATGCGTTAAAGTATGCGGCTACAATGTGCTAGGTTTGAAGGCGCTCAACGAAGAAGGCGAATTTGTAGAAGATGAAGATGACGAAGAAATTGAACGGAAAGTAATGGCAGTTACTTCTCCAGAAAATTGTATTGGTTGTGAAGCGTGTTCACGGATTTGCCCCAAGAATTGCTACACCCATGTTGTATTAAACAATTAAGATTTTTGGAGTTAGTCAAAATTGTTGTTCATTCAAGGAGGCACTGTTTGTAATAAGCGTAAATACGCTAGGCAAGGTAATTTGAGGGGAATATTAATTATTTACCAGAACTAATAAAAAGTTCACAGTAAACAAATCCGTAAATCGTAAAGTGTTAGCTATTAACAAATTTAAACTTGCTGCTAATATAGCCTAATCAATATTAGGTCTAACAGTGCCCTCTTGGAACAACTAGCTCTTTCTGGGAGCAGGGGGCTAACTTTTTCATAGGAGTTGAAATATAATTTGTAAGTTTCTGGGGGAAAGATATGGAAAAAATCTGGAAGTTTCCCCCATTTTTTATGGCTGCACGTTAGAAAGTTAATAAGTGAAAAGGGAATGGGGAATAGGCAATAGGGAATGAGGAATAGGCAAGAGATAAAAATGCTGAGTGCCCAATACCTAATATCTAAAACCCAAAAAATCACACCTTTAAAGACTGTTTACACAGGTAGCATATATGCAACAAGTTCCTGTTTCACTATGGACTCTGGTTGCTGGGATAGTAGTTACAGCAATCAGCATTTGGATTGGTCAAAACCACACTCTAATGCCGGTGCAAGCATCGCTACAAGCGCCTTTGGTAGACGGTTTTTTCAACGTCATGTTTACCATTGCGATCGCACTATTTTTGGTGGTAGAAGGAACTATTCTAATTTTTTTGGTTAAGTTTCGTCGCCGTCGCGGTGATGATACCGATGGCTTACCAATAGAAGGTAACGTTCCCTTAGAAATCTTCTGGACAGCAATTCCAACAGTGATCGTCCTCGGTTTGGGCATCTACAGCGTAGATGTTTTTAACCAAATGGGCGGCTTTGAGCCTGCGGGTCATCCTCATTCAGCAGCTCATGTTGCCCATCAGCCGGGAACGGCTCTTGCAGCTACACTTAGCGATACCTCTGAAGCAACAGCTGCTCCAACGATCGCCCCCACAATTGGTATTGGCGCGTCTCCTCAAACCTTAAATAAACCAGCCGACTTAGTTGTTGATGTCAAAGGCATACAGTACGCCTGGTTATTTAATTACCCTGATAGTGGCATTACTTCTGGGGAATTGCATATTCCCGTCGGTGCTGATGTCCAACTCAACCTTTCAGCACAAGATGTAATTCACTCATTCTGGGTGCCAAACTTCCGCTTGAAGCAAGATGCACTTCCTGGTATCCCTACCGAACTACGATTTGTCGCCACCAAACCAGGTACATATCCCGTAGTTTGTGCTGAGTTGTGCGGTGGTTATCACGGTTCAATGCGGACACAGGTAATTGTCCACACACCGGAAGAATATGAGAGCTGGCGGACAGAAAACCAGATTGCTCAACAGCAGAATTTCAACCAAGTTGTTGCAGTTAATCCAGCCGACTTATCAACATCAGAGTTTCTCGCTCCTCACACCCATGATATGGGAATTAGTGCAGCAACTCTGGAGTCAATGGTCATTGGTCATTAGTCATTGGTCATTGGTCATTGGTCATTGGTCATTAGTCATTAGTCATTAGTCATTGGTAACTGACAAATGACAACTGACAAATGACAACGGACAAATGACAAAGGACAACGGACAAAGGACAAATGACAAATGACAAACGACAAAGGGTAAAAATATGACGCAGGTAGAATTCCCACGGAATACTCCACCAGAAGAAGAAAAACCGGAAATGGTGGCTGGCCACTCCTCCCATCCGAAGGCGTGGAAATGGCAGGATTACTTTACATTTAATGTTGACCACAAGGTTATTGGTATTCAATACCTGGTGACGGCGTTTGTCTTCTATCTCATCGGCGGACTGATGGCGATCGCTCTGCGTGTCGAATTAGCAACACCAGATGCAGACGTACTCGACCCCAATCTGTATAACGCTTTCATGACCAATCACGGGACGATTATGATCTTCCTGTGGATTGTCCCTAGCGCCATTGGGGGATTTGGTAACTATTTGGTGCCGTTGATGGTCGGTGCTAGGGATATGGCTTTCCCGAAGCTGAACGCGATCGCCTTTTGGTTAAACCCACCAGCCGGATTATTGATATTAGGTAGTTTCATTTTTGGCGGTTCGCAATCTGGTTGGACAGCTTACCCACCCTTGAGTTTGGTGACAGCGCCAATCGCTCAAACTATGTGGATACTTGCGATCGTTTTGGTGGGAACTTCTTCAATTTTGGGTTCGCTGAACTTTGTGATCACCATTTTGATGATGAAGGTTCCCAGCATGAAATGGGATCAAGTGCCCCTATTTTGTTGGGCAATCTTGGCAACCTCCATCCTGGCGCTTCTCTCCACACCTGTATTAGCAGCCGGTTTAGTTCTGCTGTTGTTTGACCTCAACTTTGGCACTTCCTTCTTTAAACCAGATGCAGGCGGTAACGTTGTAATTTATCAACACTTGTTCTGGTTTTATTCTCACCCGGCAGTATATTTAATGATTCTGCCCATCTTCGGCATCATGTCGGAGGTAATTCCGGTTCACTCGCGTAAGCCAATTTTTGGTTATAAAGCGATCGCTTATTCTAGTGTAGCCATCTGCGTTGTCGGTTTGTTCGTCTGGGTACACCACATGTTTACCAGCGGCACACCCGGTTGGATGCGGATGTTCTTCACTATCTCTACTCTTATAGTTGCAGTTCCCACTGGCGTAAAGATTTTTGCCTGGGTTGCTACCCTTTGGGGTGGTAAAATCCGCTTCACAGGTGCGATGCTTTTCGCCATTGGCTTGTTGTCCATGTTTGTCATGGGCGGCTTAAGCGGTGTGACGATGGGAACAGCTCCCTTTGATGTTCACGTCCACGACACATATTATGTAGTAGGACATTTCCATTACGTTCTGTTTGGCGGTTCCGTATTTGGTATTTACGCAGGTATTTATCACTGGTTCCCCAAAATGACCGGACGAATGTTGAATGAAAGCTTGGCACGCATTCACTTTGCCCTTACCTTTATCGGCACTAATCTAACTTTTTTACCCATGCACGAGTTGGGTTTGAAAGGAATGCCCCGACGAGTGGCAATGTATGACCCCCAATTTATCGACCTCAATCAAATTTGTACCTTTGGTTCATTTGTTTTGGGGATATCGGTAATTCCTTTCGCCATCAACATGATCTACAGTTGGCTGAAAGGGCCTTTGGCTGGTGATAATCCTTGGCAAGCTTTGACTTTAGAATGGACAACTAGCTCACCACCCGCAATTGAAAACTGGGAAGTGTTGCCGGTTGTGACTCATGGCCCTTATGACTACGGTCATGGTCATAGTACAGAAGTACAGCCATCTGCAACGCCGGAAGCTAGTGCTTAGGTAGTAGACTGAGTAATGCGATCGCTCTTAAGCTGGCTGCAATTTCTAGTTATTTGATTTCAGAACTTGAAACTTCAAGCTTGGAACTCGGAACTTCAGCTTCAGAACTCGAAACTTGAACCTCAGAACTCGGAACTTGAGCCTCAGAACTCGGAACTTGAGCCTCAGAACTCGGAAGTTGGAATTGTGAGAATTCCTGAACAAGTGAAGAGTTAATACCATTTCACTTTAATGACGATACAAATACGTTAGTAGGGGCATGGCAATACCATGCCCTTACAAGAAATCTATATGTATCAGGATTTTCGTGAATTGGTATAAGTTAAACAAGGATTTTGGATGAAGAATGAAAATTTTGCCGCTTCACACTTCATTCTTCATTCAACCTTCCACAACAGACACAGTGGATAATATTGTCAAAAAATCTATGACTATAGCTACAACCACGAGCGAAGATCACAGTGCAGGACACGAAGAACATCCAGATTTAAGAGTTTGGGGACTGTTGACGTTCCTTGCTTCTGAATCCCTGATGTTTGGAGGATTTTTTGCCACCTATTTATTTTTCCGGGGTACTACAGCAGTTTGGCCTCCAGAAGGAAGCGAAGTAGAACTACTTGTGCCGACAATTAACACCATTATTCTGGTGTCTAGTAGTTTCGTCATCCATTTCGGTGATACGGCGATTAAAAAGAATAACGTCAAGGGAATGCAACTGTGGTATGCAATTACTGCAATTATGGGCGCAATTTTCTTGGGTGGTCAGGTTTATGAGTACTCAACTTTAGGATATGGTCTGACTACCAACGTCTTCGCCAACTGCTTTTATATCATGACTGGGTTCCACGGTTTGCACGTTTTTGTGGGACTGTTATTGATATTACGTGCATTGTGGCGATCGCGTCTCCCTGGTGAATATTCTGCAAGCAATCATACTTTCATCGAAATGACAGAAATTTACTGGCACTTCGTAGACATTATTTGGATTGTTCTCTTCACCTTGGTGTACGTTCTCACTTTGTTTTAAATTGGGCATTGGGCAAAGCAAAGACGCGATAAATCGCCGTCTCTACAATAATGGCGATTTATCGGGTCTCTTGCCTTAACCGAACCGTATTGCCTCATATCCCTGATCCTCCTTATCTCCATTCAGGAGTTAGTTATGCAACTTGATGCAAATAAATTTTCATGGTTCCAGGTTCCAGAGGACATCAAAAATCTATTAGTTTTAGCTGCACAAACCTGGGAAAATACATCAGAATCAGAAAAATATATTCAACAAGCATTAGCACAAACTGGTGATCATACAGATGTCTTGGTAGCAGCATATAGATTTTTCTATTATAAAAATAATTATTCTCTTGCATTACAAACAACAGTTAAATTATTAGATAAAATTAAAGAAATAGAAAACTTGCCTGATGACTGGGAGCAACTTAAGCCTATATTAATCAATCGCAAAGAGGACTCACAAATTCGATTGTACTTAAATGCTTACGCTGCTTCTGGATTAGTACTAGCAAAGTTAGGAGCAATTGAGGAAGCAAAAGAAATCAGCGCCAAAGTCAAAGAAATAGACGAAAAGCATGATTTTGGAGCCGGTATTCTCCTGGATATTTTGACACGTCCAGCAGAAGAAGATGATTAATCAGTCAATGCCCATCTCGACCAGACAATGTACCTTGTAGAGACGCGATTCATCGCGTCTGTAAGGAGTGTGGAGATAAGAGAGACAAGGACACAAGGAGAATAACCCATTCCCAATTCCTCATTCCCAATTCCCAATTCCCAATTCCCTTTTAGTGAACAATCATGAACAATTGGTTATCTACCACATCATATTCCTCTTACTCCTTATTAGGAGCAGCTACTGATAGCAACTCTATCTTTCCTGCGATCACCATACCTACTAAACTTCCTGGAGATAATAAGATTCCTAATATTTCTCCAATCCTGATCATCCAATCTTCTCAGCTATCAATTTAAAAGTTATGAAAGGTAGGGATTGGCTGCTAACAGGGGACGGTCAGTATCAAGCCTGTAAATCTGTAAGAGCATGGGATTTATTGAGAGAAAATTACCGCCTTTATCGGTTTTTAACTGAGGTGGAAGATGTTCTCAATAGTGTGGATGATGAAGCTAGTCGACTGCCAGAAATCCGAATGCTCGTAAGGCGCTTGATAGTAAATTCCTACTGGGTGCGAAGTCAAAATTTAGAGCCTTCGCCCAAAACGGGAACCTCTGTTTTACTCCTATACGATGAATTAGGTTTTCCGTTGACGGTGCAAACAGTAACATTTGCACCGGGAACCAGATCAACAATTCATAATCATGGGACATGGGGAATAGTGGCGGTGTTAAAAGGTGAGGAAAAAAATACTTTTTGGCGACGCACTAATAGCCCAGAATTCCAAGACAAAATTGAACGGACGGGAGAGATAACTCTATCTCCAGGGGATATTATTAGCTTCACTCCCGATGCAATTCACAGTGTAGAAGCGGTGGGTGATGAACCAACTGTGACTTTTAATGTCTACGGCGAAACTGATCCGAATGAGAGATTTGAGTTTGACTCAGTTACCCATAAGGCTAGGAATTTTTAATTTCATCGGTTCGTAGTTGGCGCTTTAGCGCTAAAGCGCCAACTACAAACAATTGAGTAATTAGGAGAGAGTTGCATGGCAAGAGTAAGTTTCTATAGCAAACCAGGCTGTAAAGGTGGTACTAAGCAAAAAGTTTTGCTAACAGCTGCTGGTCATGAGGTGATACCATACAACCTGCTAACAGAACCTTGGACAGTTGAAAGGTTGCGCTCATTTTTTGGCGATCGCCCCGTAGCCGAATGGTTTAATCCTTCCGCCCCCAAGGTAAAATCTGGTGAGGTGGTTCCTGAAAAAGTCGATGAACAAACCGCTTTGGCGCTGATGCTGAAAGAGCCACTCTTGATTCGCCGTCCTTTGTTAGAAGTAGGCGAACAGCGCGAGCTAGGATTTGATGTACAAAAGATTGATGCTTGGATTGGCTTACAAGCTGTGGATGAATCCTTGCAAGAAATCAGCGACAAGCTTATGAAGCAAGATTTGCAAGGCTGTTCCCACGGTAAAGATCATAATCATGAACATGGTCATGGACACCAAAAGCAGGGTAAATGTAAGCATTAGTACAGGATTTTGGCAGTGATGCAATCTGTTAAAACCTGAATTATTGGGACTTGAGATGCAACAATGGCCTCAAGTCCCAACATGCAACTTTGGAGTGAATTAGTCTTTGTAACATCTCGTGAAATAATCCTGCTTTTTGTCACAAATGTTACAAAGCTAAACTTGCATGGGCATAGTAAGTATGCTTAATATTGCAAGACAAAACAATGACAGCTACTTTATCTGGTTATCAACTCCTCGAAACTCTTCACTCCGGTAGTAAAACCGTCATTTATCGTGGACGGCGAGAAACCGATAACGTCTCTGTCATTGTCAAAACTCTCCTGTGCGAACATCCACTCTTAGAAGACATTGCGCGACTGCGCCACGAATATCAAATTATTGAGCCTCTGCAAATTTCTGGCATTGTTAAAGCCTACGAGTTAAAGAATTATCAGCATGGGCTGGCTTTGGTTTTGGAAGACATTCCAGGTTGCTTGCTCCAAGAACTGATTGCAACTCAAACAACCACCTTGATTACTTTCCTGAAGGTGGGGATTAATCTAGCACATATTTTAGGAGAACTGCACGCCCAACAGATTATTCACAAAGATATTAAGCCGGACAATATTTTAATTAATCCCGATTCTGGCGAAGCCAAACTGATTGACTTCAGTATCTCCTCACGCCTTGATAAAGAAAATCCCACCTTGAGCAATCCTAATTTGCTCGAAGGTACGCTTGCGTATATGTCGCCTGAGCAGACGGGCAGAATGAATCGGGCGGTTGACTATCGCACCGATTTTTATTCGCTGGGTGTCACTTTATATGAAATGCTGACGGGTATTTTGCCCTTTCAAACTGTTGATCCGATGGAGTTGATCCACTGTCACATTGCCAAAACACCAGCCGCACCTTGTAGCGAAACCGTGTGTCGTGTTCTGGAAGATGTGCCAGAGGCAATTAGTGCAGTTATTTTAAAATTATTAGCGAAGACAGCAGAGGAGCGGTATCAAAGCGCCTGGGGACTAAAAGCGGATTTAGAGGAATGCTTGTTTCAACTTCATACAACTGGAAAAATTGAAAACTTTGTACCGGGAAGACAAGACAAATCTGGGCATTTTTTGATTCCGCAAACGCTATACGGACGCGAAGCAGAAGTAGCAACATTGATGGCTGCGTTTAAGCGTGTGGCAGGTGGTAGCAGCGAACTCATGCTTGTCTCTGGTTATTCGGGGATTGGAAAGACGAGTGTCGTCAATGAAGTTCATAAACCGATTGTAGGAGCAAGAGGTTATTTCATTGCAGGCAAGTTTGACCAGTTCAAGCGCAATATTCCTTATGCATCTTTGATTCAGGCGTTCCAATCTTTAATTGGGCAATTACTCACCGAAAGCGAAGCCCAAATCCAAGTGTGGAAAGAGAAACTCCTAACTGCATTGGGTGAGAATGGGCAAGTTATTATCGATGTGATTCCCGAAGTCGAACTAATCATTGGAACTGTGCCACCCGTAATACAATTGGGTGCGGCTGAATCTCAAAATCGTTTCAATCGTGTTTTTGGGCAATTCATTGGCGTATTCACAAGCCAAGACCATCCTTTGGTTGTGTTTCTTGATGATTTGCAGTGGGCAGATTCGGCATCCCTGAACTTAATTGAGCTATTGATGACGGATAGCGACCGCAAATATTTATTGTTAATCGGGGCATATCGGGATAATGAAGTGTCGCCCACCCATTTGCTCATGCTCAGTTTGGACAAGATTCAAAAAGCAGGTGCAGCACTGAATAACATCGTCTTGTCACCGTTGCAGTTAACAGATGTGGAAGAATTAGTTAGCGATACGTTGAATGACACAGAGGCCAGCAAGCCATTAGCAGAATTACTGTTCCACAAAACTGGAGGAAACCCTTTCTTCTTAACGCAACTGCTCAAAACCTTGTACCAGGAAGACTTGTTATCGTATGAGTTCCATTCAGGAGTATGGCAGTGGAATATCCAACATATTCAAGCGATTGGTCTTACTGACCTGAATGTGGTTGAACTGACGGCGAGAAATATTCGTAAACTGTCTTTAGAGACGCAGCAAGTACTCAAACTCGCTGCTTGTATTGGCAACACGTTTAACTTAGATGTATTAGCGATCGTTAACGAAGCATCTTCTCTAACGACTGCGGCGCAATTGTGGTCTGCGCTTCAAGCTGGGTTAATTCTGCCATTAAATCAGGATTACAAAATTCCCTTAGCGTTTAATCAGGAGGAATCAAGCGGCTTTACCTTAACAGATGTCAAGGTTGATTACAAGTTTTTACATGACCGAGTACAGCAAGCAGCGTATTCTCTGATTCCTGATGAGCAGAAGAAAGCAACGCATCTGAAGATTGGTCAATTACTGTTGCTAAATACTACATTAGAAGAACGCAAAGAAAATATATTTGCTTTAGTTAATCAACTCAATTACGGTGCTGATTTACTGACATTTGAAACAGAAAAATATGAATTTGCTGAACTCAATCTGATCGCAGGTCAAAGAGCGAAAGCAGCTACAGCGCACGATTCTGCCATCAAATATTTGCAAGTCGGTTTAGATTTGTTAGCAGAAGATAGCTGGGAAAGTCAGTATGACCTAACATTAGCACTGCATGAGGAAGCAACAGAGGCAGCTTTTTTGAACGGTGATTTTGAAGGAATGCAGAAGTTCGTTGAGATAGTACAAAACTGCGCCAAAACGCTGCTGGACAAAGTGAATGTGTATGAAGTCCAGATCCAAGCTTACATAGGGCAAAACAGGCTGCTAGAAGCAGTTAATACGGGGCTACAAGTTTTAAAGCTCTTAGGGGTGGAGTTTCCCCAAGAGCCAAACGCGTCAGACATTGGGCAGGCACTAGGAGAAACTGCGGCAATTTTGAGTGGAAAGCGAATTGAGGATTTAATCGACCTGCCTCAAATGAGCGATCGCTATAAATTAGCAGCCATGAGGCTCATGTCAAGTATCTTTGCTCCTGCATACATGGCTGCGCCAGCACTGGTTCCATTGACGGTGTGCAAACAAGTAAATTTATCCGTTCAATATGGTAATGCTTCTGTTTCTGGCTTTGCTTATGCCAATTATGGTCTTCTTCTTTGCGGAGTTGTAGGAAATATTGATTCAGGTTATCAGTTCGGTCAATTGGCTTTAACTCTAGTGTCAAAGTTAAATGCTCAAGAAATCAAAGCCAAGACACTCCTGATAGTAAATACATTTATCCGACCTTGGAAAGATCATCTGAGAGAAACCTTAGAACCTTTTATGTCTGTTTACTCTAGCGGACTGGAGACAGGTGATTTAGAATTTGCTGCTTATGGTCTACTAATGTACTCTTATCTCGCTTACTTTAGCGGCAAAGAACTGACTGTCCTTGAAAGAGAGATGGCAATCAATAGAGATGCTATTCATAAAATCAAGCAAGAAACACCGCTTCATTATCTAGAAACCTATCGGCAGGCTACATTAAATCTGCTCGGAAAAAGCAAAAATCCCTGCATTCTAAAGGGTGAAGCCTGCGATGAGCAGATTGCGTTTCTATTGCACGAGCAAGCGAACGATAGATTGGGAGTTGCCTACATATATTGGAACAAACTTTTACTTAGTTACTGGTTTGAAAATTACTCAGAAGCGATTGAAAATACTGTCATAGCAGAGAAATATTTGGACGCAGTGGTAGGATTGCCTCTTGTTCCTCTATTCCATTTTTACGATTCTTTAGCACGGTTAGCAGTGTATTCCGATCGCCAAGAGCCAGAGCGGAAGGAAATTTTCGATCGCGTCCAAGCTAATCAAGAAAAAATGCAAAAATGGGCACATCATGCCCCAATGAATCATTTACACAAATTCTATCTAGTAGAAGCAGAACGGCATCGGGTTTTAGGCGAAAAAATCGAAGCGATCGAGATGTACGATCGCGCGATCGCACTTGCTAAACAAAACGAGTACATCAACGAAGAAGCCATTGCCCACGAACTCGCTGCCAAATTCTATTTGTCATGGGGTAAAGAAGCGATCGCTCAAACCTATATGACAAATGCTTACTACGCCTATAGCCATTGGGGTGCGATCGCTAAAGTCAAAGATTTGGAAGCACGCTATCCTCAATTAATTGTGCAATCAAACACAGAAAAACTAGAAACGAATTACCTGCATACTATTCAAACAAGCTCTACAATTACCGGAAGCACTCAAATTCTCGATTTGATGACGGTGATGAAAGCTTCACAAGTCTTGTCAGAAGAAATGGTGCTGAGTCGCTTGCTTGAAAAATTGATGAAAAATGTCATCGAAAATGCTGGCGCTCAACAAGGTTACTTTATTGCCAAGCACGAGAATCAATGGATGCTAGAAGCATCAGGAATGGTTGAAGGTAAGAACGTTAACGTTGTGGTTAACTGGCAGGATAAAACTGATTCACCTTTACTCCCGATCGCTTTATTGAATTATGTCGAAAGAACCAAAGACAAACTGGTTTTAGACGAGGCTGTGAAAGACTCCCGCTTTGCGATTGATGCTTATATTGCCACTCACCAATCCAAATCGATTTTGTGTCTACCACTAATTCACTCTGGCAAGTTTACTGGTCTTCTTTACCTAGAAAATAATCTCATTTCTGGTGCTTTTACCCCTGAAAGGGTGAATGTGCTGAGTCTGTTGATCGCACAAATTTCAATTGCGATCGACAACGCCCGTCTCTACACCAACCTACAAACTTACTCGCAACAGCTAGAAGCTAAATCACAAGAACTCGAAGCTAAAAATGAAGCTTTGCAAGCATCCGAAACGCGAGAGCGAGAAAAAGCCGAACAACTCGAAAAATCTCTGCACAAACTGCAACAAACTCAGGCTCATCTTGTGCAAACCGAGAAAATGTCGAGCTTAGGGCAACTGGTAGCTGGGGTTGCCCACGAAATCAACAATCCGGTCAACTTTATCTTTGGCAACCTGACCCATGCCAACAACTACACCCAAGAAGTGCTGGGACTGCTGGAACTTTACCAGAAACATTACCCATCTCCCCATCCAGAAATTCAGGAAGAAGCAGAGGCGATCGATCTAGAATTTGTGCTAGAAGACCTGCCTAAGCTACTGTCTTCTATGCGAGTTGGGGCAGACCGAATTCGGCAAATTGTCGCTTCCCTGCGAACTTTCTCACGCATGGACGAAGCCGAGATTAAAGCCGTTAATATTCATGATGGCATTGACAGTACTCTCATGATTCTGCAACATCGCCTCAAAGCAAGATCAGATCGTCCCGGTATCGAGTTGATTAAACACTATGCCTTGCTGCCCCAAGTGGAATGCTATGCAGGGCAACTAAATCAAGTGTTTATGAATGTGTTGAGTAATGCGATCGATGCTTTGGAAGAGTCATTAGCAGGAAATCAAAGACAAATAACAACTCCAAACATTACTATTTACACTGAACAAATTGATGCTCATCAAGTCGAAATTCGGATTGCAGACAATGGTCTAAGTATACCAGAGCCTGTTCGTCGTCGCCTGTTCGATCCTTTCTTCACCACAAAACCTGTGGGCAAAGGAACAGGTATGGGCTTGTCGATTAGCTACCAAATTGTCACCGAAAAACATGGTGGTTCACTCTCTTGCACCTCAGAACCAGGCGAGGGAGCAGAGTTTCAAATCCGCATTCCAATTTGCCAGGAAGTCAGCAAGAACCCAATACTGTTCGGTTAAGGATTTTAAACTGGAATTTGGTTTTGGGAAAAGGTTTTTTCTTTCCCCTTTCCCCAAAACCCAACAAGTATTGAGCAAGAACCTTGCTGTTGGTGTCTACAGTCTGACCTCACTTCCATTCCTCTCTCCTCTTAGGAGCTACGGTGTACACACAAGTCACTAGTTTTATCTCAATACCCTTGGGATAACCCAGAAAGCCCTCATGTAGAGACGCGATTTATCGCGTCTAAAAACTGACACGTTTGAGAGACGTGATAAATCGCTGTCTCTACAAAGAATGGACTCGTCAATTATTCCTTGACAGACTACTACTTAGAACGATAGAAATTTGCTTGGGGAATAAAAGAAAAACGTGTCAGCACGTCGTCGATAAATGTAAATCTAGTGGAAGCATCTGTATTTAGGGTAGCGTACACAAAGTCTACAACCTTCTGTTGCTTAAACACTGAAGGTTGTACAAAAGTAGGCTGACCATAAAGCGATATCACCTGTTGCGGGTTCATCCCGATTCGGATACGTTGGTAGACGGCGCCACTTTTTGGCATGGCTGGTTCTGCTGGCAATATGATTTGTGTAATTTTGCCTGGAGTTTCCAATCCGACATTCATAGCCTCCACCCGACCATCTGTGAGAATTACATTTACTGGTAGTTGACCATCTTTTACGTATGCGAGTCGCTCAAGCTTGTAAATAGAAATGTCATTGCGTTGCTCGGAGAAAGGCTCGCCCATCAATTTCAGCAACTCTTGACGGCTCATTCCAATTTTAATGCCCTGAGCAAAAGGAGGAATATCGTTAGTAGTTATGGTTTTGACTTCGCAAGCAATGCCTGACAGATAACCATCAATCATTGAGACTTTAGTGATAACTGGCTCTTGGCGATAATTTAGGATTTCAATATGCATATCTAAATTGGAAAACACCTTGACATCAGTTGGTTTTCCCATCACCTTTACCACCTCAGCTTGAGTCATACCTTCGTATAACAGACTAGATTTAAGCGATTGACGCTCAATCTTAATATCAGAAAGGATTTTCGGCAAAAAGGACGGTTTATTATTACCTTGAGACTCAGTGTGAACTTGATTGTGTCCAGGGGCGGGAGTTTGAGCCATTAAGGGTGTAGCGGTAGCTATGAGACTTAATGCCACAACACATAAGTTAAAGCGCAATTTCACTGGGATGATCTCTTGTAATTGCATGATCATAATTGAATAAAGCTGTAGTTTATTGAGATAAGCACCGTCATATTGTTAATTAACAAGGGGCGTTGACTCAAAGTTTAATTACGCCAAATGAATAAAGCAGATTTAATCTGTTGTGTATATAAGTTATATACACAACAGCTGATTTTGAAAGACTTCTAAAACAATGCTTTGGGAAGCTTATTTGTTTGAGGGAGCAGAATCTACCTCATTTAATGGAGCTATAGGAGCAAGATTATTTACATTACCCGTATTAGGGGCTGGATCTGGATCGGAGAAAGCCGCTGGAGCGTTCCTTTCTCTTCCACTAGGATTGATAGTTGTTGGTGCAACGGGGCCAAGCTGTGTTGTACTAGCTGCTGGGATATTGAACAGTGGATCGGGTGGATTCTTCACAACAGGAGCATTGGAAAACTGTCCGTTTTGCCTGATGGGTACTAAGATGATCCTCAGCTTGCCAGGCCTACCTGGGTCTGAACTAAGTTGTGGCCCAACAGTAATGGTGGCTTTTTTCTTTACTGCGATGGTAGTAGTCGGCGTACCGTTAGAGTTAAACGACGGTGGACGACTATATACAGAAGCAGCAGTATTGCCACCAAGTGGAGAACCGTCGTCTCTATAACCCCTTACCACTGCACTGCCAACGGTATACCCCAAGGCTTCACCAGCTACTGAATCAGAGTAGTAGTGTACACCTCCTTGTCTCCGGGCAAGGGAGGATTCTCTACCCAAGGCAACGAAGTTTTCCACTGGTTCTTCAGGAAAACATGCCGCCCCCACAGCCATAAAGACACCGGCGGAGGTGGAGTGACCAGAGGGGTAAGCTGGATGATAAGGTGTAGGTAGACTTGGATTATCCGCTCGAAAAGCATAATTAGTTACTTGATCCGGGCGGGGACGTAAGTACATGAATTTGTTGTACCACGCCGATAAAAGACCAGCATAGATACCTTCGTTCAGCATGGCACTACAACGCGCTGCCAAGGGTGGACTGTATTTATAAAGTTGAGCTAAATGGTCAAAATAGTCGTTGTAGCTTGAAGCCGGTGGGTCAAAGTTCCAACGACTAATAACTTTGATCGTATTAGGATTGGTACGAGTAGCTGCCAATTGGTTCAATTCCCTTAGTTCATCTGCGGTTTGGGCAGAGGTATTAGAGGGCGGTGCAGGAAGGATAAACCTGTCAAATCTTCTCACCGGATTCTGGGGGATCACCCAGTTGGGGGCAGTAGGAGCAACAATCTGCGAATCGTCTAGGATTGCTGGAAACTGGGGATTGGTGAAAGTATCTTTAGGGTTGAAGCGTACATTATCTGGCTGATTGGGAACCTGAGCATGAGCTGCTGGAATAGCAGTAAAAACAAGCAGAGATATAGCAGATGCACTCTTAAGAAAGAATGAGTTTCTCATTATTGTTAGTAGTATTAAATACTAAGTGTGTTCTACAAAATACTGGAGAATAATCTAAAATGATCGCTCTCAACAAAGATCACTATTGACTACTTGTAAGGTAATTATTAAGCGTATCTAGTTTAGGAAGCCAGGCAGCTAAATGCTTTCGCAGCATAAAGATGACTTTGACTATCACAAAGCAAAATACAACATTTATTTAACTTTGTTGCATACACTAACCTAAACATAAACAGAACTGAAAAATATATATCAGTTAAGCACTTAAGATTTACTTTACAAATGATCTATCAGGAACGATTAATCAGGAACACAAGATGTTAGTACTAACAGCATATTTGTTACCGTGAGTTTTTAAAATCTATCTTAAGATAGATTAAATTATCATTGTTTTGTGAAATATTATTGCGATTTGAGTAACGATCACACAAAGATAGCGTTAAATTATATACTTAGTTGAACAGTAGAGTTAAGTTGTAAAAAGTACATAGTGTGGTAAATATAGTTTAGGAGCCAGAAGACTTGTGACTTCCGACTCCTAACTTTTTAGATATCTTCTTGCTTTCCTTAACGGACGCCAGCAGTTTCTAAGGACAAGTCTTGAAACATGGGTGTGCTGAGGTAACGTTCGCCAAAGGAAGGCTGAATCATCACGATTAACCGCCCGGCATTTTCTGGACGTTTCCCTACTTGAATTGCAGCACACAAAGCTGCACCAGAGGATATGCCAGATAATAAGCCTTCTTCTTTTGCCAATCGTCGTCCATAAGCGATCGCTTGTTCATCGCTGACTCTAATTACTTCATCAACCAATTCTAGGCGGAGAACATCGGGGACAAATCCGGCACCAATACCTTGAATTCTGTGTGGCCCGGCTTCACCACCGGAGAGAACTGGGCTGTTGCTGGGTTCAACTGCGATCGCTTTAAATGTCGGTTTGCGCTGTTTGAGTACTTCTGCAACACCAGTAATGGTTCCACCAGTACCTACCCCAGCAATGACGATATCCACTTCCCCGTCTGTATCTCCCCAAATTTCTTCGGCGGTAGTTTCCTGGTGAACTTTAGGATTTGCAGGGTTGCGGAACTGTTGCAGCATAAAAGCATTGGGAGTATTAGCCACAATTTCTTCAGCTTTGCGAATAGCTCCCCGCATTCCCTCAGTACCTGGTGTCAACTCCAAAGATGCACCATAAGCTCTGAGCATAGCCCGCCGTTCTTGGCTCATTGTCTCTGGCATTGTCAAAATCAAACTGTAGCCACGCGCTGCTGCTACCATCGCTAGAGCAATTCCTGTATTACCTGAAGTAGGCTCAACTAAAATAGTTTTTCCAGGGGAAATTGAGCCAGCTGCTTCTGCTGAGAGTACCATACTTAACCCAATGCGGTCTTTCACCGAAGCCGCTGGGTTCATCCCTTCTAATTTGACAACTATCCTTGCTACTACTCCCTCAGTTTGAGGAATCTTGTTCAGTTGAACTAAAGGAGTCCGTCCGATAAGTTCTGTTATGTCTTGAGCAATCCGCATTATTTAACTCCTAAAATCCTAAATTTTAGTACAGAGTATTTACTTATAACAATAAGCTTTTGTGTATTGAACTTGTAGTTTAGTGTCAATGAGTGCATATACTATGTATTCTAACTAAACCACAAGATATGAAAGTTTAGGAAGAACTTTTATCAGATGCTCCCATTGATTCTTACTTTCCCAAAGGGCTGTACCGCTAGGCGGAAGTCAAAAGCCAAAAGTCAAAAGTCAAAAGTTACACATGCTTTAATTTTAGGCTTTCTGACTGTAATGAAATGTAGGTTCATTTCCACCGTTCTGTACTAGCTAGCCATATTTGTATTTTACCATTTGGATTTGCTGACTATTGCGTTTTAGTCTGAAATTCTGTATATATGCATAATTTTTACCATTATTTTTAATATCTCCTATTTGTTATGGAAATATAATTTACTTTCACAACATTTAATGGTTTTTTCTAATTTATTAGTTTATCTTTATCAAAAGACATTGATATTTTCCTTTGAGTGCAATTTTTCTTTGCCTAGATTTGCATTAAAAACAGTCCTTAACCATTGCCTACATTGCTTTAAGCTTGAGTGCAGAAATACCAGAACCCCACCTCGAAAACACTAGAACCCCGTCCCAAAAACACTAGTACCCATACCCCAATTAATTTTTATAAGCCTTATCAGACGGTAATTACAAGCTTTGAGTACTATTCTAATGAATTTAATAATCTTAACGGGGCTAGGGTAAACTGTTTTGTGGAGAGCGGCTGATATAAATCGTATAGGATTTACGCAGAGATTCCCCTCTACCCCCCAACATTCCTGAGCGCAAGCTTAGTGAACTAGGGGGGACTTCTTAATCTCCCTTTTGAGAGTAAGATTAAACCAGATTATAGGATCTAAGTGCGTTTTTTCTGATTGAATAATCCTACATTTTGTGAAAGTATTGGTAACTTTTCATTGGTCAGGAGTCAGTAGAAGTTAGAAAAACATCTGACAACTTATGATTGTGAAAATTACCGATTACACATATTTTAATATCAAAACTGTTTGAGATAAACAGCAAAGGATATTTTCTTACTGGGTGCAGACTACCTAGCAAGGGAGAGCCGAGATGAAAGCAAAAGTTTTAAATGTCCTTACAGTTTGTGTAGTTACCTTAACAATGCTTTCTCCAGGGCTAGTAGTATTTGGCATAATTTGGGAGCGACATCTGGACTTAGTAAAATCTCAGAATTTAGCTTACGAAGTTAACAAGATTACTAAAGATGCTCCCGCCTTGGCTCCCCAGACAGAGGTTACACATTCCCCTCAGACTAGCATCCAATCCTCTGATCGTAATGTGATTCATCAAATGCTGACTGTTGCTGAAAAATATAAATTTGCCACAATCCTGCAATGGTTCTTCTTGTTAACCCCTATTTGTATTGGGTTAGGCATTCTCTTTTACGACAGATATCTTGTACATCGTGCGGCTGTTTTAAAAGAACAAGTTGAAATGTTAGAAAGACTGTGGCAGCAAAGTATCGAACAGTGACCAATTCCCAATTAACTCACTAAAATCAAAAAAATACCATGTCAGAACAACGCCAACAACTGTATTTTAATCTGATTGATGAGTTACTCAGATGCCCTAATGGTCAAGAACCAGAAATTTTAGAATCTAAGCCAGAATTGATTGATTCTGGTTTCGTAGAAACAATGTTACAAGTAGCAACTATGTTTGCCCATGAAGGCAATCAAGATGGTGCCAAATTCTTATTTTTTGTAGCGCGTGAGCTAGCTAAAGAACTAGGGTTATACCCGGAAGTTCCCAATACTGAAGTTGCAAATTCTGAAGTCGCCAATAAGGAGTAAAAATGTTGTTGACTTCAACGGATGCGGGACAAATAGCTTTAGAACTGCTCATGGCAGATTGGAATATTTCAGAAGAGAATAGGGAGTGGTTTACAATCTTTAACTCTCGTCTGATTGGCGAGAGTTGGTATACTGTAGAACTAGGTGTGGAAGGATTTCCAGATAGGTGGTTTATTCAAGTATATGACAATGGAGTGTGTGATCCAAACTATACGTTTATCTCACCAATCCGTGGTTCTGAAGGATTTACGGACTTTATAAATGTGCCAGATATCGTAGCAGAAGTCTTAGTTTGTGAACGCAACGCTCGATAATAATTAAAAATTCAAAATTTAGAATTCAACAATAGTTCGTAATTCGTAATGAAGTTTGCGGGCTAACTACCGCTACGCTTATAGATTGGGATTTAGACCTTACCCATAATGAATAGTAAAACCTGTAGAGATCGCTTACTTTGATACTTGATTTAATTACGAATTACGAATTACGAATTACGAATTTTTAATATAAATATGCTTTACGCAAATCGGAGGTGATACCAAATAAGGTACACCTCTTTTTTTATGCAATATTTAATATTTAATTTAAACCTAATAGGCTATTTTGTCATATTTAACTGACAAAATTATGTTATATTAAATAGCGTGATGGACGCTACAGAAATATCAGTTCCAATGATTGCTGAAGATATCTTAGCCAAAGAATTCACAAGAGTCCTCAACCACTACTACCCAAAAGTTGGGGAATTACTAGACGGGTGTTATGTGAAAGTCATCACCTGTTTTTGGGGACGACCTGCTAGACGCTTGCAATATATCGGAATTTATTGCTCTGCCGAAATGATTTCCTGTGTGCAAGCCCACAAAGAAATACTCAGAGAAGTAGCAGACAACATGGGTCTAGTACAAGTAGTCTGCATGAATGCCAAACGATTATTGCGCGATCCGATGTCGAACATCAAACACAATAACCCACGCCTATGGTTGGAGTTGCAGTGGGTTGCAAATTAGTTTTTGATCGCATTAATGGAGAGGAGTAAAGGTGTTTGTAGTGGGAGCTTTAATCCTTAAATATTGAAGCACTAAAGTGCTTACTACGAACATATTGACCACTAGAATAGCCAGCACAAAGTATTAACGCAAGTAATGAAAACTGGAATTTTCTGCAATTACGATAATCATCACCAAGATGCTCGTCGTGCCATTTCTGAGCAAGTCGCGCTGATAAAACAGGCAGAAAGTTTAGGTTTTGAGTCAGCCTGGGTGAGTGAACATCATTTTAGTGAATCCAATCTCAGTCCGTCTATGTTGCTGTTAATGGCACACTTGGCGGGAATGACTTCAACTATCCAATTGGGGACTGCGGCGGTGTTACTGCCATTTCATAACCCAATTCGGGTAGCGGAGGATATCGCCACTCTGGATAACCTGTGCAATGGACGATTATTATTTGGAGTTGCCAAAGGTGGCCCCTTTCCCCAACAAAATAAACATTTTGCGACACTCCCCAGTGAAGCCCGTCCCAGAATGCTAGAAGCGATCGCACTGATTCACAAGCTGTTATATGAAACTGATGTATCATTTAATGGCAAGTATTATCAATGCGATCGCTTAACAATTTACCCAAAACCATTGCAGAGTCAAATACCAGTGTATGTTGCCACTGGCGGCGATGATGGTATCGAGTTTGCTGCTAAACATTCCTTCAGCTTGATGGGTGGGCCGCCATTCTCCCTACAGAGATTGAAGGATACTGTTGCTAAATATCGAGCCTTAAATTCTAGTGGTGCGGAAAACTTCGTGTTGGCACGCTTTTTTTATGTTGGCAAAACATTTGATGAGGCAGTGAGTGAGGCATTGCCTTTCATCCGCCAATTTAGCAAGAAAATGACAGCTAATTCGGCTGAAGTATTACAGAATAGTGCGAATCCCAACCAAAAACCATTTGATCGCACAAACATTTGTTTCGACGAAGATTATTTGATTGAAAATTCAATTATTGGTGATGTGGAGACTTGTCGAGACAAAATCAAGAAATTTCAAGACGAATTAAATTTAGGTACGTTAGCACTCAAACCCTCGTCTTCGGATATGCAAAAAAACCTGGAGAGTTTGACGCGCTACAACCAAGAGGTGCGAAATTATGTCTTCTAAACTATACCAGCTTCCTCCCGATGATTTACCTCCATCTGAGGTAACAAAAGAGGATGGAATGCTGCAAATGGAGCTAGAACAGTCTACAGGTAGGTGCTTTTATCAAGCCTGCGATCGCATTACGCGAGTCCTATTATCTAATTGTCAGTGGTATATCACAACAAATGCTAGCATTCTAACATTAATTGTTGACTGCCCTGACTTAGTATCTTACTGGCATATAGTCAGCAATATTGCCCAGTTAGGTAATAGGTTAGAGCGGTTTGCTAGCAACGGTAAAATCCGCGTTTATCCGCCATTTGGCAAGGGGATGCCATTTGAAATCAGCGTAAATGAAATATCAGCTTATCGAGATTGGCTTTGAGGTAAATAGAAACTGGGAATCACACAAAATATAGCTGTCTTACACCCTGTACTCCTAAAGTGCAGGGTGTTGCAATTTTTATCAATTCATGCTTCTCACAGTCATTGCACCCCGCCAAAACTACGCTTTGTCTCGCCTCGCCATATACACAAGTCGTCCTCTACCCACATTTTTGTCAGAGTGAAACTGTTACACTGACCGATATCCCGCCCAGAACTGAAGTTCAGGGCTGATAGCTAAAGTCCACTCAAGTGGACTAAATGATTAATTCAGCCCACTTGAGTGGACTTCAGCTATGAGACTCGGAATTCATTCCGAGGCGGAATAGAAACGCAGTGCCAGATTTGTTAACAAATATATGGCTGCGGTAAGACTTGTGTGTATACGGTAGCCTTAGCAAGTGGAGGAGATTAAGAGGTAGGGTTCTTCGGGTTTAATTAAGTAATCAGGCAAACGGTTGTAGCTACACCAAAATCGCCATTCCTGAAGGAGGCAAATCAATTCGCACAGTTGCGCGAAGGTCGTCATGATGTTGTACATCTACAGTTTGTCCGCGCGGTGGGTAGCGTAAATATGAATCACTCCAATCACTCTTGTATAAAAAGCTCATAGTCGAGTCTGGAGGATGCATGTAAGTATCTACTGTCACTTCTGCACCGCGATTTTCTAAGCCGTTGGTATTCAGCACCATCAACACTTCTGTGTCAAATAAAGTCTGTGACCAAGCAACTAATTCACCTTGTCCGGGAATCGAGAAGGGGGAATCATAAAAGGATGTTTCGCGCAGGTAGTGATGTCCACGGCGCAATGCTTTGCCAATTTTATCGTGACTGTTACGAATCCGCGCGATCGCAGCTATCCGCAAATAGGTAGGATGGTCAATATCGAAGAAATGACAGTTTGCTGTTTGAAATGCGCCAAAAGCACCGCCAAACATGGCTTCTTTGATATATCTATCTTCGGCAAAGCTGCCACCTTCTATGGTGTTATCGTGATAACCTTCATTACCATCAAAAGCCTGTTCTGTTCCATAATAAATAGCAGGAATTCCTGGCGTAGTTAATTGCACTCCGACAGCATGAGCAACTTGTTCATAAAGATTAGGCACATTACTGTTTGCGGCAAATCGCTGCTTATGAGTACGGAATGACATCTCATCATCATCCAAAATGGAGACATGATATGTCCCAATTTGGCGGTATTCTCCTGCAAGATTCTTTTCGCTATATAAATCGAAAAATTGCTTTGGATGTACTAACCCTTTTGCAAATGCAGTCAATTCATTAGGGGCGTGTACGCTGTCTAATACAGCACTGAGGTTGCGACCAATAATGTCTATGTACGCACCAGCCATACTACCGGAAGTCATTTCCCCAGTTAGTAAAAAGTTGTCTTTACCAATAGATTCAGCGTATTCATGAATTGCTGTACAGAATTTGCGGGAATCTTCTGGAGAAACATGCTTGAGGCTATTTATCCTAAAACCATCGCAGTCAGAAAGAGCAATCCAATATTGATAAACTCTTGCTAAAGCTGCGATCGCGTCATTTCTGTTGAACCAGTTATCGGCACTCTGGTTGTATACTACATCAAGAATGACATACATCCTGCGATCGTGGGCAGCATCAATTAAATCTCTTAAATCTTGAGGGCTTCCAAAGTGGGGGTTAATACTTAAAAAATCTTGGATGCGATCGCTGTGGTAAGCTTCTAACTCAGAAGGTTGTCGCCAAGGTGGATTAATCCACAGCGTTGTTACTCCCAATCGCTGCAAGTAATCCAATTTACTCTTAATTCCCCTAAGAGTGCCACCAACAAACTTTGTCCCTGCTACCATCCAGTCGGCTTTGTCTTTAACTTGGAATTTTGAAAGGTCGCTGCGGTCAAAAAGTTCCCTTTTATTTTCATTGTCGTCACTGAATCTATCTAATATCAATTGGTACAAAAATTGGTCGCGCCAATTGATAGGACTCGGATAAACTCTCCCTCGTGGTTTCAGGTTTGTTTCGGAGAGTTGCTGGGGTGTCAATTCTTCAACTTTAGCCATGAGGATTTACGCACAGATAGGAGAATGGCAGTATGCATCTCATATCTTGCAAAAATACTTCCACTTTTCATCAACCCACAGAGGGATTATTGGTGGCTTAATTTTGTGATGATAGGTTTTATTTTAAACGCAGAGGTACGGAAAGGAAAGCGCAGAGGGGCGCGGAGTTTTTGCTATGACGATACAGTTAGCCACGTATACCAATTTTCTAAGCCAGCACCAGTAGTTGCGGAAACCTGAAAAATCTGAATTTGGGGATTTACTTCTTTAGCATATTCTATGCACTTTTGAACATCAAATTGCAGGTAAGGTAGCAAATCGATTTTCGTGAGAATCATTATGTCACTCGCACGGAATATATGCGGATATTTTAGCGGCTTATCTTCTCCCTCGGTGACTGAGAGAATTACTACTTTTGCCTGTTCTCCCAAATCAAATAAGGCTGGACAAACCAAATTTCCGACATTTTCAATCATTACAACTGAATTTAGTGGTGGATTCAGTTGTTGTAAACCCCTGTCTATCATTGATGCATCTAAATGACAGCCTGTTCCGGTATTGATTTGGATGACTTTGGAACCTGTTTCTTTAATTTTTTTGGCATCGTTAGCAGTTTCTTGGTCGCCTTCAATGACACTAATAGATAGTTGATGCTTTAAATCATTGATGGTTCGCGTTAAAAGAGTTGTTTTCCCTGCACCGGGAGAACTCATTAAATTTAAAGCAAGAATATTTCGACCTTTAAACCATCCCCGATTTTGGGCAGCTAGTAGATTATTTTTTGCTAAAATATCCTGTTCTAAAGATATTGTTGTATTGTGTATTTTTGCATGAATTTGAGGTGCTTCTATATGAGTATCATGACTGTGGGAATGAGTGATGACAGTTCCATCTGGTAAAGTGTGAGTATGATTATGTTCAGCTTCATCTGTTTCCAGATTGGTAATTTTGATTTCGCCATCATCAGAACAACCACAGGTTACACACATAATTCCTCGATTTCTATTTCTTTAATTTTAAGTTCTTCACCAGTAATTAAATCTAATTGCACGCTACCGCAGTTACAGATACCGAATGGTTTATCTAAATAAACTTCTGCACCACATTGGCGACATCGACCCAAACCAGGAATTTCTAAAATTTCTAATGTCGCCCCTTCTAAAACTGTGCCTTGAGTGCAAATATCAAAACAAAATCGGATAGCGTCAGGCATTATGGCTGAAAGTTTGCCGATTTCTAATGAAACTCGTTGCACTTTTGCGCCTTTAGCGTGTTCAGTCACAATTGCCACAATATTTTGGGTAATTCCAAATTCGTGCATATTATAAAATCTATTAAAGATTAACAAATTCGTGGCAATTGGTCGCCTACCAGCATATCAACAATTCTTTCAGCACCAAAACCTGTTTTTAACAATACGATACCTGGGGGTGAAGGAATAACTTCGCCAATAATACAAGCATCTTTGCCTGCTGGGTGTAATTTCATAGCTGATAAAACATTTTCAGCATTCTTTTTTGGAACCACTACAACTAACTTACCTTCATTAGCTAAATACAACGGGTCTAAACCGAGAATTTCGCAAACTCCGTTGACTTCTTCCCGCACTGGGATAGATTCTTCGTACAGACGAATTCCCACATTAGAACTGAGGGCAAATTCATTTAAGACTGTCGCTAAACCACCGCGTGTAGCATCTCGCATAGCATGAACTTGTGGACATGCATGGAGAATAGTTTCTACTAAACTATGCAACGGCTGACAATCACTTTCAATATTAGTGTCTAAGGCTAATTCTCCACGGGCAATTAAAATTGCTGTACCATGATTGCCTATTTCACCATTAATTATTATTGCATCTCCAGGTTGAATATTGTGGGCAGAAATACTAATTCCTCGCGGTATGATACCAATACCAGCAGTATTAATAAAGAGTTTATCGGCAGCACCACGATGTACAACTTTTGTGTCACCAGTGACAATTTGAATACCCGCTTTTTCTGCGGCTGCTTTCATACTGTTTGCAACACGGCGTAAGGTTTCTACAGGTAATCCTTCTTCTAAAATTACGCTGCAAGTTAGATATAAAGGTTTAGCACCACTGACAGCTAAATCATTAACTGTACCGTTTACGGCTAATTCTCCTATATCACTACCGGGGAAAAATAACGGGTCTACAACATAAGAATCTGTTGTAAATGCGAGTCTGTCTCCTTGTTGGAGGAGAGGGGTTAGGTTGAAGCTGGCTTGGTCTTCTAGTTGTGAGAGAATTGGGTTATCAAAATTGCTGATAAAGATATCATCTATTAAATCGCGCATGGCTTTACCACCGCTACCATGTGCGAGAGTTATGTGAGTATCTTGTACTTTACTTTGGCGACGGCGGACTTTTTCTATTTTTTGGAATAGGGGATTTGGGATTGGGTTTGTGGGGGAAATATTCATATTAAATTTTTTTTAAACGCAAAGGAACGCAGACTATTATAAGTCTGAAGAGAAGCCGCAGGCGGGGAGAGGTTCTTGAGTTATTTTTGGTTTTTGGGTGATTGTTCTTTTAGCAATGGTGGAGAGTCGTCCATATTTGTAATAGGCTGCACAAGCGCCTTCGGAAGATACCATGCAAGTACCGATTGGTGTTTCTGGTGTGCAAGCTGTACCGAATACTTTACACTCCCAAGGTTTTAAGACTCCTTTGAGAATTTCTCCACATTTACAAGCTTTATGGTCGGCTACTTTGAGGTTAGGAATGGTAAATTTAAGTTCGGCATCAAATTGAGCATATTCAGGTTTAATTTTTAATCCTGAATAAGGGATGTCACCTAAGCCGCGCCAATCAAAACTATCTCGCACTGCGAAAACTTTATTGATAGCTTCTAGCGCTACTGTGTTTCCAGATTTTTGGACAATTCGGTTATATTGATTTTCAACTTCGCAACGATTTTCTAATAGCTGTTGCAATAGCATCCAAATTGATTGGAGAATATCTAAGGGTTCAAATCCTGAGACAACAATTGGCTTATTATATTGTTGGGAAATAAATTGGTATGGGTCACTGCCAATTACCATACTGACATGGCCAGGCCCAACAAATCCATCTAGTTGTAAGTCGGGATTATCTAATAATGCTTTGAGGGCGGGAATCACGAGGACGTGATTGGAAAACATACTAAAGTTAGGAATTTTTTCGGCTGCTGCTTGCAGAATAGTGAAGGCGGTGCTGGGGGCTGTGGTTTCAAAGCCTAATGCGAAGAAAACTACTTCTTTATCGGGGTTATCTCTGGCAATTTGTAGGCTATCTAAGGGAGAGTACACCATACGGATGTCTGCACCTTGTGCCCTAGCTTGCAGTAAACTCGTTTTGGAACCGGGAACTCGCATTGCGTCGCCAAAGGTGGCAAAAATGACGTTATGATTTTGGGAGATTGCGATCGCATCATCTAATCTCCCTTTTGGCATCACGCATACTGGACAACCAGGCCCATGAATTAGTTCGATGGCTTGGGGTAAAATTTCTTCGATACCATATTTAAAAATGGAGTGGGTATGTCCGCCACATACTTCCATGATTTTGATGGGTTTTTCTAGCTGGTGGCTTAATTTGGTGATTTCGCGGAGTATGGCTTCTGCTTTTTCCGGTTCGCGGAATTCGTCAACATATTTCATAGGGATTGGGGAATAGTTAATTTCGCTTTTGTGGTAGGGAATTTTTTTTAACGAACCGCAAAGGGCGCGAAGGGCGCGAAGAAAGAGAGAGAGAAAGAAAGAAAGAAAGATGTTTGAAACTGTTTTATGTGTGAGAAAAAATATTATTTAAGTACTAATCCCTGCTTGTGCTGCTGCTAATTCTTGAAATAGTTGTAATGTTTCTGCTGCTTCTTGTTCGTTAATTCGATTCATGGCAAAGCCAACATGTACTAGCACCCAATCGCCAATACAAGCTTCGGGGGGATGTTGTTCATCAACGATGCAGGCAATATTTACTTCGCGCTTCACACCACCAATATTAACTAGGGCTAATTTATGGTTAACGTTGGTAATTTCTATAATTTGTCCGGGGATTCCTAAACACATTTTTTTATTTTGAAGATAAACTAACCGCAGAGGCGCGGAGAACACAGAGAGAATTATTTGTCAGAGAAGGGTTGTTAAATATCAATACTTGTGTATTAATTTCGCGGCTGCAATCACTGCTTGTCCTAGAGATAATCCGCCGTCATTAGCTGGAAATAAGCTATGAGTTAGTACTTTTATCCCCAATGTTTCTAATCGTTTGCTAACTTGCTGTAACAATATACAATTTTGAAATACTCCTCCTGTTAAAGCTACCTGATAAATCAGATTGTCTTGACGAAGGTACTTAACCATTTCCACAATCGCATTAGCTAAACCTTTGTGAAATTTAGCAGCGATAACTGGTTGGGGAATCTGCTGCTGCAAGTCAGAGAGTAAGGCTTGCCACATTGGGCGTGGGTCTATACAATAAATCCTATCTGAAAAGCTAAAACTAAAAGGATATATTAGCGTTTCTTCATCATTATTTAAGCTGCTAACATCTACTATAGCTTCCATTGCGATCGCAGCTTGTCCTTCATAGCTACATTCATCTCTATAAATACCGATAGCCGCAGCCACCGCATCGAACAATCGCCCCACTGAGGAAGCTGAAGGAGAGTTAATTTTTTTCTCTATAAGTTGATTAAGTAGTTTAAGTGGCTTACTTTTCAGAAATTTTACGATTTCTAAATCAGCATACTGTTCTTGACAATCATCCCAAAGGTTAGCAGATATTAATTGAGCATAGGTATTACGCCAAGGCTGATATATCGCTTGTTCACCACCAATCATTGCTACTGGTTTAAATGTTGCTAGTCGCTGAAACTTTCGATAATCTGCTAAAAGAAATTCTCCGCCCCAGAGTGTACTATTGTCGCCGTAACCTAAACCATCTAAAGCAATGCCTAAGATTGGAGGCGAATCTAGAGAAATACCATTTTCTGCCATACAAGCGGCAATATGGGCGTGATGATGTTGGATTTGATGAATTTGAATTTGATTTGTGTCTGCAAGTTCTTTTCCAAGTTTACTTGAGAGATATTCAGGATGTTTATCTATAGCGATTACTTCTGGTTTATGCTCAAATAAATTTAAGTATAAATTCAAAGTTTCTCGGTATGCATTGAAAGCCGCAGCATTTTCTAAATCTCCCAAATGTTGAGAGAGAATTGCTTCTCCTTCACGCAATAAGCAAAAGGTATTTTTTAACTCACTGCCCATTGCTAAAATTTGCGGCACCTTGTCAAATCCCGGTGGTAAACTAATTGGTGCTGGTGCATACCCTCTGGCACGGCGAATTGTTTGAACTTTATCACCAATAACACGCACAACAGAATCATCTACTCGATTAATAATCTCTCGATTGTGAAAGATAAAATAATCAGCGATTGTCCCTAATTTTTCTCTTGCTTCGTCGTTATCAATACATTGCGGTTCATCGGCAATATTGCCACTTGTTAAAATAATTGGGCGATTCATCCGCCGCAAAATTAAATGGTGTAAGGGTGTATAAGGTAGCATAAAACCGAGAGTATTTTGCCCGGATGCTATTGATGGTGCTACTACTTTTTTACCTGTCGCTTGTAGTAAAACTATTGGTGCAGCAGAACTTATTAATAATTCTTTTTCCTTGGTGTTAATAGTGCAATACTCTTCAATTACCTCAATATCTCGCGCCATTAAAGCAAAGGGTTTATGATAGCGCCTTTTACGCTGACGCAGTTTTTGTACAACGGTTTCCTGAGTTGCATCGCAAGCCAGATGAATACCACCTAAGCCTTTAATTGCTACAATCTCACCCTTTTGTAACAAAGTACAAACGGCATCAACATCATCCAACATAGAGAACATGGAAGCAGTAACCGATTTACCATCAGCGCGTTCTAACCAAGCTGTAGGGCCGCAAGCATGACAAGCAACAGGTTGGGCGTGAAAACGGCGGTTTTCGACATCGTGGTATTCCTTTGCACATTCTGAACATATAGCAAACGCAGACATACTGGTATTGCTTCTGTCATAAGGAATGGCACGAATAATACTCAAGCGGGGGCCGCAATGAGTGCAGTTAGTAAATGGGTAACGATAAAAGCGGCTAAAAGGGTCGAATATTTCTTTTTGACATTGCGGACAAGTGGCTGCATCAGGGGTAATTTCTGTTTTAATGGCATTACTGACACTAGTAGAAATTACAAAATCATCAAATTTAAATTCACCTTTATAAATAATTCTTGTTACTTGATTAATTTTTGCCAACGGTGGACACTCTGTTTGCAATCTGGCAACAAATTCGTTTATTGCCTCCTCACTACCAGATACCCGAATTAATACACCTTGGCCATCATTATAAACATCTCCACGCAAACCGCAGGTTTTAGCCAGACGATATACAGTAGGGCGAAATCCTACCCCTTGAACTGTGCCGCGAACTCTAATTTCTTCAGTCGCCATATAAATCTGACTTTCAAAAATTATGTAGCTTGCTTCTCACCGGAGGCAAGTATTATGAATTACGTTAGCGTAGCGGGGCGTAGCGGGGCGTAGCCCATTACGAATTACGAATTATTAAACTGCCACAGCAAAATTCGGTTATTTCCAGAATCAGCTATGACTGCTGTATTACCACAAATTTTTATTCCGTAACACCAATTTAAGCTATCTCGTTTAGGTAGTCCAAAATTACGATTTTCACCTTTACTTTGAAAATTTATTTGTCCTCCTAACCCATCTGCCACTACATTTTGCAGTGATAAAATTGATTCTGGTTTTCTCCATCCTAACAAACGGGAATTAGCAGTATCTGCAACTACTAACCAATCGCCAGCCACATCTACACCATAAGGCATACTCAAACTACTATCACTTGGCAAATAAACTCCTTGATTCATTTCCACAAAATCAAAGCTTTTTTGTCCTAAAACTACTGCACAAGGAGTATTATTTTCTGTTGGTATTCCCTGCCAAATCATTATCCGGTGATTACCTGCATCGCTAACAACCAGATTTTCTCCCCAAAGGGTGATGTCGTGACACCAACGCATACTCGCTGCGGTTGGAGAACCACCGCCGTTTTCATTGCGAGATATCATATCTGGTTGTCCCAAAACTAAATCAGCGGGTTGACCATTTTCTGTTGGTAATTGATGCCAAATTAATACTCTTCTATTACCAGTGTCAGCAATAAATAGCCGCCCTTGATGATAAAAAACACCATAGGGCCAGTGCATTGTACAAGCAGATGCTTGTTGACTTCCCCGATTTGGTTCATTATCAGTAAAATTAACTTGCCCTAACACCAAATCTGCCGGAACATTGTTATCTTCTGGTAAGTTTTTCCAAATCAAAACCCGATGATTCCAAGCATCTGCTACAGCTAACCCTTCACCGCAAGCACAAATCCCTGTTGGTACACTTAGGGTTGCCCTTCCCGGTATACTTTTAGCATTTTGTCCCTCATGATAAAAGTCAGGTTGTCCAATTACCCAATCAGCAGGTTGACTATCTCTGGTAGGCAAATTCTGCCATCCTAATAATCGATGATGTCCTGTATCTGATACCCATAAGGGGCCTGTTTCTGATAACAAACAAGCAGCACGAGGCCCAAACATTGTTGCGGGACTGGGTTCTACAGGTATTACTAATTGCTGTGGTTCAATAATGTTGCCTAAAATTACCTCTGCACCTTGAGGTGATAAAGGTAAAGTTCGGTGATTTACTGTTTTGTCTGATGGCAATTTTCGTTGATGAGTAATTGGAGATAAGTGATAATTAATATCCAACCGCATTCGCGTATATTGATGTGTATCAAGAGTAGCAGTTTGTAACTAATTTGAATTTCAAGCTATGCAAATAGATTTAAAAATAACATCCTTTTCAAAAATCAATCAATTTTTATTGTTTAAATTTTCAAAAGGATGCTTTGTACAAGCCAGCATAACTAAGTATTTTACTTTTTTTGCTCTGAAAATCAAAGTTATAACTTAATTGACAGTTGATAAATATACTGTAATTGAACCATCATTATCTTCATAAAGTCTCTTGACATCATTAGCTGAAAAATATACAGTTTGTCCACTTGTTAAATCAAAATTACCGTTTGCACCTGATGTAATACATTCCCCTTGTTTGGTTCTGACTACCAATGCTCCTAGTGCAAACCCAGGACACAGCCTATTGGAATTAGCAGCAAAGTCACCAGAACCATTGGCTGATATCAAACCTTTGGGTAAATTATCTCCATTGACATTTGTAGGTATTATGCTCCATTTTCCCTCAGCTTGAAATTTTATTCTTACAGGTTTATCTTCAGAATTTGTAAATGCAGTACCTTGAATAAATTTAGCATCTACTTCGATAACTCTTTCTTGTCCCAGAGGAGGAACTTGAGTACCAGGTGGTGGCGATGGAGGCTTAAAAACTTGAACAATTCCTAATATTCCACCTAACACACCTGCAAGTCCGGTAAGAATACCAGGCAATGTAGTCCAGAAACTGCCCTGTGAAGTGTTATCGCTCATGACTTACACCCTTAATTCTTTATCTCTAAAACAGTACATTCTTGTCTACAAGCCGTGGTTATAGCTTTCCGCAATCTTGTACTATAAAGTTTTCCTCGTTCCCATATGGAGTATGGGAATGCATTCATCTGGAATGCTGACTCAAGCTTTTTTGACTTGTGTATGTACTGTAGACTTGCATGGAGAGAACTATTTTTCGTGTGTAAATTTTGCCAGGTTGATTAGGATGTAATAGCAGTAAGATTTTACATTATGTTTTTTCAAATTAAGTTAAAAAAGCCAGCTAACCTTTCGTAACTTTTGCTACATAGCGAATTTTCGGCATGAGTATGTGATGTACTGAAATGAGAAAGCAAACTGGGGTTTGAGAAAGTAAAAGCTTCTTTTACTTGCGGAAAACACTAAAATGAATAAGTCAAATGACCTTTTGCTTGCGGAAAACACCAAAATGAGTAAGTCAAATGACCTTTTGAGTAAGTCAAATGACCTTTTGCTTGCGGAAAACACCAAAATGAATAAGTCAAAGGTCATTTTGAGTAAGCCAAATGACCTTTTGCTTCCTCAAAGCCTAAAATGAATAGCTGAATTACACAAATGAGAATCAATTCAGACATATTGAAAAAGGATTCAGGCATTTTGCTTGCACAAAACCCTAAAATCAATGCATGAACTATTGAAATGAAAAGGCAAAGTCGTTGTAATTTATTAATCGCCGGGTATATTTGCCTAAATGTGATTTTCGCATCCTCATTTTTGCAGTTTCACAAAGACCTTATCACCTTTAATGTTTACTAGATACGACTGAAGCGAAACATCAGGCGCAGTTAAGCATTTACCTGTCTCTAAACTGTACTGAAATCCGTGGGAAGGACAGGTAATAATAGCATTTTCAACTTTACCCTTTTCTAAGGGAGATCCTAAATGACTGCAAGCATTACGGTAACATGTTACCGTAACACCTTGACGATGTAAAATTAGTGAAGTACCAGCAAGTTGTACTGCTAAAATACTAAATTCAGGAACTTGATCAATAGTTGCCACTTTGATCCAGGTAGAAGTTATTTTTGAAGAGAATGGACTGATTAAACCAGAATTCCTGTTGTTAACAGAAGAGTTATGATTTACTGCAACTACTTTGGTAACTTCGGGACAATGGTTTTTGATTGCCTGTTCTATTCCCTGAGATAAAGTTAAAGTAGAAGTCGGACAACTACTGCAAGTTCCTATTAATCTGACTTCTACGGTATCTGGTGGCTTAATTGCCACTAGTTCTACATCTCCATTATGGCTTTTTAAACCTGGGCGAACTTCTTCAAGGGCTGTCTGAATGCGCTGTGCTAATGGTGCTTTTGGTGGTTTAACTAGTTCGTGATAAAGCAGCACACCATACACTACTTCATCAGCAACAGCATGGCGTAAAGCTGACATTGATTCTTGTTTGAGGCTTTTAATCAAACTAGTCAACGCAGCTTTATGCAAAGCCTCAATTGCTCTTTTCAGACCTACTGCTACACACCTTTGGCTTTCATCCCACTCGGATATAATCGCCTCAAAGCGGTTAATTTCCTGAACTAATTCTTCAAGGTTTGTCATTAGTCATTGGGCATTGGGAATTGGGCATTGGGCATTGGTTATTCATTAATGACAAATTACTTCATTTTGAAATCCTTGAGGAGAAATGGCATAATTATGCCTGTCACTAAACTAGATAATATTATTGGTAAGTAGAAGGGAATTGGAGCTTGTGCAAGTAACACGAGCAATAAGAAACCTACAGCAATACCAATAGTAGTTTGCTTGGCAAAATACATCGGGTCGCGTATTAGCTTTCCTTTAAAAAATAGCTTGGCAGATAGCCATCCTAGCTCTAACATGTTTTCTCCTAATAATTTGTCAATAAATTTAAAGCAGCAAGCCCTAAGAGAATGGCAGGAATTACACCCGCAGGGGCAAGTAATGCACCAAGCATTGCTGAAAACTGATAGCCTATATCTTTCCCAGCTAACAGCATTCCACCAATTGCACCGCCGACCATAGACAATACTACTGCTATGATTAGCCACACTAATTCTGTTGCTATGTTCAGGTCACCATCTGCTAAACTTGTGATAAAATTTATCACGTTTGGGTAGGTTAAAATATCTCTCATGCTGTTTTGTCCTGATTGTTAGGAATTAGGGGAGTAGGGAGTGGGGAATGGGGAGTGGGGAGATGAGGGAGAAAGAATAAGTAACCTATCACCTATTGCCTATCCCCTATTTCTGCTTCTACATCTTGTAGTGCTTGGGTTACTACCTCTGCTTGCCCAATTTGTTGGTATTTCGTAAATATTTCTAAAGCATTTTGATAGTAGATACGCGCTTGTAAAAGATTTTGAAGATTACCAGCTTCTGGTTTTTCCTGGTCATCTGGTAAGTTGAATAGAGCGTTGGCTTTGTTTGAAATTGTGTTAGCGTACTCTAGAGGTGTATCGTTGGCATTACGCACTTTTAGCGCTTCGTCATAAGCTGCGATCGCACGTAAGTTATTCTCCACAGGATGGGAACTCACCAAATATTGCAAAGCATTACCTAAGTTGTTTTGCAACATCGCATATTCTCTAGGATGGTCAATCAAAGTAATGTGCTTTAGCGCCACCTCAAATGATTGCACAGCTAACCCTTGACGCAAGTATTCCCGTTCTGATGCTAAGGGCATAGAAAGATAAGCGATCGCAATATTGTTATACAAAATCGCGTATTCTTGGGGGTAATCTTCCCAAGTAAACACCCGTAAAGCCTCATGGTAAGCCTGGATGCTGTCAGTTATCCGCGCCAAATTGAATGGCACTAATGACTGCAACACTAACCCAAAATTCATCTGCGTCTCTGCTACTTCCTCTGGTGTTGCTAATTGTTGTAAAATCGGTAACGCCTCTTCATAACCGACTTTCGCTTGCATCAACAGTTGGTAATCAGCATCCGGTATTGCCTGTAACGTCCCTGCCATGCCCACTTTGGCCCTGGCTTTCAGCAGGGGATACTCCTCACCACACATTTCATAGGCCCGGTAATATAACCCAACTGCATTTCGCAAGTCTTGGGCAGCTTTGGGCTTTTTTTGAAAACCCTGTGCTATCTCAATCAGCATCTGGATTTTTTCTTCTGCTGTGGCTGACTCCGATGCAACAGCTGCTACCGCAGCCTTCACCGCTGAATCTGTAATGCTGGGGGTCATAACTCTGCCGTACTCTAGCCAATTGGGAATTGAGTCAACACCCATGAATGATCAAGACACGCGATCGCATCTAATCACGGGCCATACTGATTTACGCAGGCTTCGAGTCCTTTAGGCGGAATTCCCCTTTTTCGTCTGAGACTAGGAATTAGTGACTGGTGACTGGTGACTGGGGGTTACACTTCGACAAGCTCAGTGTATCGCTGGGGATTTGGGAAAAGTTTTCCCAGTACCCAATACCCAATCCCCAATACCTAGTCCTTAATTCCCAATCTCTAAAATATAAAACACTCTATTTCTAAAATTCTAGGGGGAAATTGCCAATATTAATGTCAGCTTTAAACACCTTACATTTTTATCAGATGTTTTGTATCATTCTTCAACACAACGCAGTTATGTCATTCTATATTGAACTCATAACATCTTATATATTTAATACCTAACTTTGTTATCGAAATATAACTATTTCCTTTTTTGCTTATGGCTTGTATTTCTTAATATACAAGAATTTCACCTTTAAAATATCAGTCTATTTATATCAAATAATTAGGGATTGAACTTCCTAAAAATGATTTAGAACAGCTATCTAGAATCAGTGTATTTAGTTTATTGTTCAATATCTTGTTAAAAATATACGATTAACACAACCTTTTCGTGAATCTTAATTAGATTTAAATTATTGCCAATGATTAATTTTTATTTAACAAAAGGTAATTCAATAGAAAATATACTAATATTAAGAAATAAATATTGATTAAATACGTGATGCTCTACAAGCGCTATTTCTTAAATCACGTGTGGCAAACAATACAAAAATACCTAGCCCATGACTAACGTACTATGGCTACAAGGTGGTGCTTGTTCAGGCAACACCATGTCATTTCTCAACGCTGAAGAACCGACAGTCTGCGATTTGATTGCCGACTTTGGTATCAATATACTTTGGCATCCTTCCTTGGGATTGGAACTGGGCAACGATTTGCAAACACTGCTACGGAATTGTATTTCTGGCACAATTCCTTTAGATATCTTGGTATTTGAAGGCAGTGTTGTTAACGCCCCCAACGGTACTGGCGAATGGAATCGGTTTGCCGATCGCGCCATGAAAGATTGGTTAGCAGACCTTGCCAAAGTTGCTAAATTTATCGTCGCCGTGGGAGACTGTGCTACATGGGGAGGAATTCCCGCCATGTCACCCAACCCCAGCGAATCGGAAGGTTTGCAATTTCTCAAACGTCAAGAAGGCGGTTTTTTAGGGAAAGATTTTCTCTCACAAGCCGGATTACCTGTAATTAATATACCTGGATGTCCTGCCCATCCCGACTGGATAACGCAGATATTAGTAGCGATCGCTACTGGACGCATAGCAGACATTGCTTTCGATGAACTAAATCGTCCCCAAACCTTCTTCAACACCTATACTCAAACAGGTTGTACCCGCAACGTCCACTTTGCTTACAAAGCATCAACCGCCGAATTTGGTCAGCGCAAAGGCTGTCTATTTTATGACTTGGGTTGTCGCGGCCCCATGACCCATTCTTCCTGCAACCGCATCTTATGGAACCGTGTCTCTTCCAAAACTCGCGCCGGAATGCCTTGTTTAGGTTGCACAGAACCAGAATTTCCCTTCTTTGATCTTAAACCAGGAACAGTATTCAAAACTCAAACAGTAATGGGAGTTCCCAAAGAATTACCGCCAGGGGTGAACAAAAAAGACTACGCCTTACTTACAATGGTTGCAAAAGATGCAGCACCACCTTGGGCAGAAGAAGACTTTTTTACAGTTTAGTCATTAGTCATTGGTCATTGGTCATTAGTCATTTGTGATTTGACCAATGACTATAACCCAATACAGTTCAGAATGAGCAACAAAACACTTGTAGAGACGGCGATTTATCGCGTCTTGAAAACCCAAGAGTATTAGACCATAACCTTTTCACACTCCCATCAACGATCAATCAAGGGTTTCGACCATTTTACAGGGAGACAAGTGAATAATTACCAATGACAAATAACAAATGACAAAGGACAAATGACAAATGACAATTCAATCATTAGACATTTCGCCCGTCGGTAGAGTTGAAGGCGATTTAGATGTTCGAGTTGATATTGAACATGGGCGGGTAGTCAATGCCTGGACACACGCTGAATTATTTCGTGGATTTGAAGTTATCCTCCGTGGTAAAGATCCCCAAGCTGGATTAATTGTCACACCTCGCATTTGCGGAATTTGCGGCGGTTCTCACCTGACTAGTGCATCTTGGGCATTAGATACAGCTTGGGAAACAGAAGTTCCCCGCAATGCAATTTTGGCGAGAAATCTCGGACAAATTGTCGAGACAATTCAAAGCATCCCCCGCTATTTTTATGGACTGTTTGCTATTGATTTAACAAATAGAAAATACCGCAATAGTCGCTTTTATGAGGAAGCTGTTAAACGCTTCGCCGCCTTCACAGGCAAATCTTATGAACTAGGCATAACAATTTCCGCTAAACCCGTAGAAATTTATGCACTATTGGGCGGACAATGGCCCCACAGCAGTTATATGGAAAGAAATTAGGGAATTGCTTATATAGTAAGGATTTGCCAGGATATGTGTAATGATTCCCTGGTTTTTCCTTAAATTAGGCGATAAATCCACAGTCAGCTACACCATAAGCAAAGATAGCAAGCAGTAAATCCATTTATTTTTCTCTGTTAAAAGTTATTTGCTTTTCTCAGGTATTACCTAATTTTTCCCTAACCCTAGATTAGCGATCGCAGTTAAGGGAAGTACAACTCAAGTAGTTAAGTATAATTATTTTCTTACTTTTGAAATATAAACCCGATTTATTATCCATATAAATACGCAAACAGTAATATAAAAACTTAAATAATTACATACAAGCTTCAGTATAGAAGTATTGATTTCTTTGTTTAAAAATTGAGCGATCGCTTTTCTCAAAGATGTTTAATGGTGAAATTATTGAGTTTTTAGCAGAAATACATGGTACGATCAGACGAATTGGCAAAAATGCACTAGCCACATAATGAATTACAGAAACTATATCACAATTGAAGCGAATAAACGCGGTGGTAAGCCTTGTGTGCGTGGCTTGCGAATTACAGTTTATGAGGTGCTTGAATACCTAGCTTCCGAGATGACCGAAGCAGAAATTCTTGATGATTTTCCCGATCTAACGCGAGAAGATTTAAAAGCTTGTATTGCTTATGCGGCTGACCGTGAACGTCGGCTTATGATTTCTCCATTATCAGCATGAAATTACTGTTTGATGAAAACTTATCCCCTAAATTATCCACTCGTTTGAGCGATCTTTTTCCAGACTCACTTCATGTTCGGGATGTAGGCATGAAAGCAACAATAGACCCGATAGTTTGGAATTATGCAAAAGATAATGATTTTATGATCGTCTCGAAAGATGCTGATATGCACGATCTGAGTTTAGTGTTTGGAAATCCCCCGAAAGTCATCTGGCTTAGACTTGGAAACTGTTCTACCTTACAAGTTGAAAATTTACTGCGTCGGGAGTTCAGCACGATCAAATTATTTTATGAAGATGAAAATTCATCATTGCTTGCCCTATCATTTTAACCTGGCGCAGTTAACGCAGTAAAAGGTAAGTGGTTAAGTATAATTATTTTCTTTGTATTGAAGTATAAAGCGCGGTTTTTCTCAATATAAATACGCAAATAGTAATATCTGAGTTTAAATAATTACAGGTTAGCTTATGTATAGAAGTATTGATTTATTTGGATATTGAGCGATCGCATTAACCCAAATATGTTTAACGGTGAAATTATTGAGATTCCATTAACGCACCCTATAGGATCGGCGAACTGCTTGCAGCAGAGCTAGTTCCCTCCGGGACGCTCCGCGAACGTGATCGCACTACGTCATAAAAATTCCTGAAAGAGGTTATCGAACGGTTCTGTATTTTTCCAGCGATAGGTGTTGAAGTCTCGATAATCAACCGATAAAATTTGACCATGACCTAATTATTCTGCCAAAATAACGAGAGAGGGATCGGCTAAATCCATCGGTAAGTCTTTATATTTTTCCATCAGTTCTTCAATACGCTGGCAATGATGTTGTTTCAGATCAAAGATTTGTAGCTTTCCTGTAGAAATTTTATGAATAAAGATTTTTGGAGCATCTACTCCTACTCTTTTTTGTAATAGATAGCACGTTTCCGTGACGACACACCAAGTCGTAATAAATTGCTGATTAGCTAAATCTTGAAATCGTTTTTTTGCGGATATATGAACTGTATCTTTTTTATTGGCAAGAGCTAACCAAAAGCCTGTATCAACTATGATCATATTTTTGGTTAAGTTCATGGTCTAAGTAGTTTTTATAGTTTTTTGAGAGGTCTGTTTCAGCTTCTATGCAACCGATAAAGTCTGACCAGTCTTGCAAGGAATTTTCTGAAGATTCGTGTTGATTCAGAAGGTAGCGTTTTTTCAGGAATTCTACGAGTTGAACTATGATTTGTTGTGCATCGGGAGGAAGAGACGCAATATCTTGTTGAATTTTATCTAAGTTCATAATCTCATCTTGCTGTTTCCCTGATTATAGTTTAGCAAAAAATGTTCTTACCCAACCAATGGGACGATTAGCAGTAGGGTGTGTTAGCGACAGCATAACGCACCGAAAATCAGTAAATAATCATAAATATGATGCGTTACACTCCGTTAACGCACCCTACAAGATTGGCGATCGCACTAACTCGATATTAGCTATCGCAGTTAATCGCAATTAAGGAAGTACAAGGCAAGTGGTTAAGTATAATTTTTTCTTTCTATTGAAATATAAACCCAGCTTATTCTCAATATAAATATGTACACTTTAATATAAAAGTTCAAATATTTACAGGTTGGTTAGAGTATAGAAGTATTGATTTATTTGGAAATTGAGCGATCGCTTTTCTCAAAGATGTTAAACAATGAAGTTAGACGGTTTATATTTATAACTGAGTTCAAGAGCATTGCAAAAGCTATTTAGTTGATTAAGCAAAGCATTATAGTAAACGTAAGCATCGTCTCGTTCATCTTCAAGAAGGGCATATAAGGTTATCTCTGGCTCTGGGGCTAAGTTATCTTTAGGGATATCTAAACCAGCTTCAGTTAAGCGTGTTGACGCGATCGCAGCTAACAATGCTCCAATTGTATTGGACTCACCTCTGTGAAGATCACTCAGTCCAGGCAAGATTATCTCAGATCCCGGCAACTCATTGAGATTCATGATTGATCATCCTCCAGGTTATCTTCACAACGTTCAATAAAGTTATCTACTCTGCTTCTAAGCATATCAGGGTTAAGAGATGGGAATCTGATTAGTTCAGGTGCGATCGCTTCAAAGCAATCCCGTAGATTACTCAAAGAAAATAATTTCTGTTTGTACATGGCTTCAATATCTTTAATATCACGGTCAAACCCCCTAGATAGTTTAGAAAGAGCTTGGGCTGTAAAATCATAGTGATAAAACGAAATTTGACCTTGTTTGCCAATGAATACGCTTCTATCACGCCATCCTGGAAGAGGTGGCAAGAAGTCCTGCGGAGATGCTAATTCGATATTGATGTTTAATTCTTGTTTGAGCTTGGCGATCGCTTGAAAAATGCCTGGTGGTTCAGGATCTAGACGAAGATCAACATCAACTGTGGAGTTGCGCCATCCAATTAGTAAGGCACTAGCTCCACCTGTAAAGTAGATGCAGCCTGAACCCTGGGCTTCTCTACCTAAGACTTGCATCAGACGTTCTAACTTCTGAGTGTCAATGTTTGCACGCATATTTTTATTGATTTATTTGTTTGGATATTGAGCGATCGCTTTTTTCAAAGATGTTTAACGGTGAATTTATAAGGTGCTTTACATTCCATTAACGCACCGTACAAGATCGGCGATCGCACTCAAGGATATTGGGACGATTAGCAGTAGGGTGTGTTAGCGACAGCGTAACGCACCGAAAATCAGCAAATAATCACAAATATGGTGCGTTACACTCCGTTAACGCACCCTACAAGATCGGCGATCGCACTTAGTTTGAATTCCAGTTAGGATTTCGTGCGACACAATTTTGAAGTGCTTTTCCTAACATAGATCCAGTCGGATAACAATTAAGAATTCTTAAAATATGAAGAGGAGTATTAGGATTTTCGGCAATTGCTAGGATAAAGTTTTCGTATTCTTGAAACCAAACATCAGGGTCGAAGAAACCTGTAGCTTGGAAGTTGACTTTAGCTAAATCAGAAATCATAGTATCTCTATTCTTAAAGGAGTTGCCAATCGCTTGACAGTTGGAAAAAAGTCTTTCAAGTGTGCTAGCCGAAGTATGAAAATTACCAGCTACCGCAGTGCGAACTCTATGAAGTTGATCTTGAGATAGGCTTTCTAAAATATCAGCAGATGTACTTGGATTTTTTGCTACATAACAGCGAGTAAATTCGCATTTATCCGACGCGAAAAGCCTTAAGAGATCAACGGGTGTACTGAGATTGCTCGCCACACTAGAGCGAACAATTGATGATTCGTCTTGGGCAAGAGTTCTTAGAAGAGCAATGGGTAAATTAGGATTTTGTGCCACACACTGCCGAACACATTCAATATCTTGAGCGAGTAACTCTAGTATTCTATTAGGTGTATTTGGATTCAGACCAACATTACTGCGAACATATCTTCCGCAAGATTCAACAAATGCATGGTCATGAGCCAGCATCTCAAGCGTGTCAGCAGGTGTACTGGGATTTCTTGCTACAAAAAAACGAATATACTCGTCATGGTCGCATGCAGCAAGTTGTAGGATATCGATCGGTGTATTTGGGTTATTTGCTAGAGTAGGGTGAACTTCTATAGCAGATCGATATAATTCTCGTAACCGTTCAGGATATGTCGTGAGTTCGCGGGCTTCTGTCTCATTGTTTGAATTTACTTTATCCACTGGTATTTTATCCCACCATAAACAGATCGGTCTATCAATAATTTCAAAGCAACTGACCCATAAATGTCAACAGACAGGCTTTCACCTACCGTTATCACAGACAACCTGAGCGGTATAACGGCTGAATTGAGCGGTAAAACATCACCCCCAACTCAAAACTGAAATATCATAATATTGTCCGCTCCAATGATTTGTTATGCAGCGATCGCTTCACAATTACCTATGCTTTGCAAATAACCGATAATTTGAGCTTATTTCTCGCTGATATCCAGAATTTTCCTAAATCTCTCAACTTCCAACCTCAACCTTTCATTTTCCATACTTAACGCCAATATTTCATTCTTCTGCAACTCAATTAACGACTTTTGACTAATTACCTCACCAAAGGCTTTTTTCCGGTTTTCAATCCCAAACCATCTTTGATAGGTTTTTGTATGTTCATCAACAGTATGACCTAAATTATCTGCTGCTGCTTTGATGGGTATTCCCTGAAGATGCGCTCGAATGGCGCAAGCATGACGCAAATCGTAGGGTTGAAACTCAATTCCCACTTTTCTAAACCATCTGGATATATCTCTCCGCATCCAATTAATATTTTGCACAGATGCAATTTTTGTGACCTTTTTTTCTAAAATCTTTAATGGTTTGGGATTTTGTAAATCAAAGAATTCTATCCATTCTGGTACAAAGGGGATAACTTCTCGATATCCAGTTTTTGTATTTTTATTGACTTTCCAAGTATGGTCTATATTTTGGGGACACATCCACCAATTAATATCTGGTTCGACAAATAATTCCCTTGGTCTTAACCCAAAGGTTGCCAACATTCCATATACCCAACGCCACATTTCCCAGGTGTCTATTTCATCAGTGATATTTGTATTTTTGCGATTGAGCGCGAATTTTTCAAATAGATCAAAAGAAGATACTATTTTATCATTGTCAGGTATTTCTCGATGGGCAGGAGTGACATGATCTCGTGTCACATCAAGTATAAATCCCAACTGAAAGGTTTTAATAAAAACAGAAGTTACCGCAATTAATTCATTTTTTTTATTTCCCTGAAATGAATTAATAATTTCCTCAAAATGATTTTTTGTTGACAAAGTTGTTGGAGGAAAGTTTCTTTTAATAACGGATATATAGTTAGCAAAAGTATTTTGACTAGTTATAGTTTTCTGACGGGTTTGATAATATTTTTCATCAAATGTATCTAATAATTCCCCAATAGTTTTTATCTCTTGCTTCTCTCTAGATTTAATTCCTAAATACTTCTCATTCCACTCGAAAGTATGGCGAGCAATTAATTTACCCAACTCGTAACTTTCCTCGATCGCAGTTTTCAGTCCCTCTAAATTTGCTGGTATCCCTAGAGACAAATCATACTGCTTTTTTGTCTTACCTACGCTGCGATCTTCTGGTTTTAACGGTAGCGTAGCTCGTAACTGAAGAGAATTGCCAGTTTGTTTGATGCTAACTCTTATTCTCTCTCTTTTTAAATTAGTATTGGCTTCGATTAACTTCTGCTCAAAAACTGCTTGATACTGTAATTCCGTTGCTTTTATTTTCGCCATTGTTCCCCTATAGCTGCCATCTGTAGTGTTCTGCGGCTCGAAATCTGCGAACATATCTGCGAACCAGTCGGTTGAGTCTGCATTTGCATATTCATGTGTAGATGTGGAATATGTCTCCTCGCAATTACCTTGATTTTGCCCGCTCATTCCCTAAATATTCCCTTATTTATAAGCTGAAATGGTGAAAATAAAATGTTATTGCCGAGCAAAATAACTTTATGTAATAAGTTACTCAGGAACATTTTTAGCATATCACCAGTTGCCACAGCAGTTATATGGTGCCTGGTGGCGTGATGTGCGCCCCAACCCTTACAGACATTACCCGTGCTTGGGCGCTTCTCGAATATTTCCGCACCAATTGGTTAGAACCAGTGTGGTTGGGTTGTTCCTTAGAACGCTACGAACAAATCCAAACTTATGATGACTTTAGAGATTGGTTAGATGAAGACCGCAATCATCGGGATTCCGACTTAGGTTTTTATTGGCGCATGGGTTTAGATATCGGTTTAGATAGATATGGCGCTGGTGTTGGTAAATATGTGACTTGGGGATATTTAGCCCATGAAGATAAATACCAAAAGCCGACTATCGAAGGGCGAAATGCGGCGATGATCATGAAAAGTGGAGTGTACGATAGCTTCGCAGACACTCACGTTTTAATGGATCAGTCATTTACCCGCGAGAATACAACTCACTCCTGGTACGATGAAGGGACAGAGGATATTCACCCTAGCGATCGCACCACTAAACCCACTGCAATCAATACCAAAGACTTCGATAACGCCTACTCTTGGTCAAGTGCAGTCCTTCACAAAGACTTCGGACGTTTGGAAACTGGCCCCTTAGCGCGTCAATTAGTAGCTGGTGGTAAACATGGCGAATCTTGGCAACACTACGACGGCTTTATCCTCGATGTCTTTAAACGGATGGGTGGTGCTAGTATTCATGTGCGTCAGCTAGCACGAGTTCACGAAATTGTCAAGTTATATCGCCAAGCTGAACACTGCTTGCGCGAATTCAAATTAAACGACCCCTGGTATATCAAACCCACAGAAAAAGATGGCAAGGGTTGGGGTGCAACGGAAGCAGCGCGCGGTTCCTTATCTCACTGGGTGGAAATAGAGGGCGGTAAGATTAAGAATTACCAAGTGATTGCCCCAGGTACTTGGAATATCGGCCCTCGTGACGGTGAAGGAATTCGCGGCCCCATTGAAGAAGCGTTAATTGGGACACCCATTTACGATTCTAGCGATCCAGTGGAAGTTGGTCATGTGGCGCGATCGTTTGATTCATGTTTGGTGTGCACAGTTCACGCCCATGATGCTAAGACTGGTGAAGAGTTAGCGCGTTTTCGGACTGCTTAATTCTCAAAATATCAGATCATCTACCACAACCTACATTGAGTGCTGCTTAATGGCACTGCAAAACTTGAACAGCAGTCAACTTTAGATCAGCAAATACCAGTGAAGCGATCGCACTATCTCCTAGATACACCTTCTCCTCATAAAAACCCTCTACCCATTCCAGAACTGTCACTCGCTGTTGTATCGGATCAACAATCCAATACTCAACAATACCCCGTGCTGCATACTCAGATCGCTTATAGCGATAATCACGACTACTCTGATTTGGACTCACTACTTCAACCACTAATAACGGCGGTGGCATCTCTGGCATTACCGTAGATCGTTTAGCCCCCTCCATCGCCGTCGCCAACTCCTCAGAAAACACCACTAAATCAGGAACGCGCACCCGTGAGCCAGTAGTCATAATTTCCGTTTTCATCGACAGCCGATAAGCAGGAATACCCAGTTGCACAAAGCAGACAAGGATAAACATGGCAATTCGTCGATTTATCTCACTCTCGGCCGTCATCAGAAGCAATTCTCCATCTTCAAACTCATAGAGAGCATCTGTACCATCGTCATAATTAAAGAACTCCTCAAGAGTCATATTCCCAGATGCAGCTTTATCTAATGTGATTGCCATAATCACCTTACCTTCTGGTAAAAACATCATTAGCTTACTATTATCACAATATCTCTAGGACTTACGCGCTTAATTTAATTATCAGGTGCGTTAGTCATAGGGTAACGCACCGAAATTTTTGTAGTTTATAGTTTCCTAAGCAGCTATTGTGAGTCTACTTACTCCATTCATACAACATAAGACATAAAATACACCTGCCGTTGCCAAATAGCTGCATTTAGGAAAAAGTTTGTCTGTCCAAAAATTAAGGGTACATTCACTCTTCTCACCCAAGCAAATGCCAGTTGAACTGGCGCAAAGTCACCGATCTCAACGTTTGCCAAGAATGGTATTGCTGGAAGATTGCTCAGGTTGCCTGCTAATTGAATAATCGCCCTGCTATCATCCCAAACCCCACCTAACTCAATACCAATTTCATAGGGCAAGACATTTACAGTTGCACCACTGTCCACTAATCCAAGAGCTTCAACAGCTTTATCACCCTGACGAAGACAAAGTGGAATCCGTGGCAAACTGTCAAACTCATTTTGGGAAGGGTCAGTGGTCGAGTATTTGAATCGCATGTGATCAGACCGAATCTTCCTGCTTCAAGGCTTGCATGAGAATTTCACCTGCACCAAACGAATTGTAGGGTGTAGGCAAATCATAGGTCTTAAATGGTTCGAGAGGTGAAATATCTTTGTTGGTATCCAATTCTTCCGCCAAAATGCGGATTAGCTTAATTTTTTCTGATATAGAGAGTTTCCTGACAGCAGGAAGTAGCTCAGTGAGTGTCATGTTTGGCTCTCCATTTCTCCAACTAGGGTTACTTACAGCTTACTGGATTAACCATCTACCTAAGCGATCGCCCAAAAGATAAATTTGGGGAAAATGAGAGATAAATAACCTATTCCCAATGTCCTATTCCCAATGCATTATATTCAAAACTCGTAGCGTACCACACTAAAACTTATAGAAACAGTGGGTTAGGCTTGCGTTAATGCACTTGCATAAAACAGCAATTTACACGGTAAGCTTGTGTCTGATTTAGCGCTACATAATTATCTCCCTCGCGTTCCCGATGCAGCATTGCAAGAATACATAGAATGGTGTGTTTTAGAACAGGCAAAAGCCGCAGAATGTAACTTTACTCCCGATAGAAGTAAGTTAGATAATTTGCCACCAAAAGACTATGTTCCTAAACTTGTCGAGCAGTTCATGAAAGTTAAACCAGACCCAATTAAAGCCGGGTTGGTAGCTGCGATCGCAGGTAAAGAAGCTGACAAACATAGTTTATCTGGTTTAGCGATCGCAGCTGATTTTGTATCTCTTTATGTCAAGTATTTAATTCCTAAAGAAGGAAGTACTAAAGAACAGGCTGAAGAGATATTAACTAAAGTCTCACAAGATCAGTATGATAAACTGAATGAAATCGCCAAGAAACATGGTGTAGAGTTTTAGTTTCCTGCTGATAAATTATTCTTCAGAGGCTTTGTCTGTCCCATCAGTCAGAGCCTCGTATTTTGCAGTTTCTGACACAAACTCGAAATAATCACAATCAGCAGAAGATTGATGATGAGTTGTTCTTAATCTTATACCTTTGCTATGACCATAAGCTTTAAACTAAGTTTCACTGCATTTCTAGATACAGTATGACTTTTTATTTTATAATTTAGGAAACATATTATTAGTTTATAGTTAAATGGACAGAATCGTAGTTAACTCTCAGATTCATTTCGGTAAACCTTGCATTGCAGGAACACGCATCACTGTACAAAGCATTCTTGAACTGCTCAATGACGGACTTTCATTTGAAGAAATTATCCGAGACTACTATCCAGACCTACAAATTGAAGATATTCGTGCCTGCTTAGGATATGCGATCGCCCCACCAGGAAACTGACAGCTACATACCTACTGTGGTATTGCTAAAATATACTTACTATAATTTTGTGACTCTATGCCCGCTAGGGATTTCTACCATAATGCTGTAAAAGCAGCCCTCATCAAAGACGGTTGGATAATTACAGCTGACCCTTACATCATTAAGTATGAAAATACTAAGCTATTTGCTGACTTAGCGGCTGAGAGAACAGTTGCAGCTGAACGCAATGGAACTAAAATTATTGTTGAAATTAAAAGCTTCCTGGGTAAATCGCCAATAAATGACTTTGAAAATGCTTTAGGTCAATATATTCTTTATCGTAATCTGATTAAGGTTACAGAACCTCAATATCAACTTTATTTAGCAATCAAGCAAAGTACTTATGAAAATTTTTTCCAGCTAAAAGCAATTACATTAGTAGTTCAGCAGAATCAACTCTTATTAATGGTTGTAGATGTCGAAAGCGAGGTTATAGTTCAATGGATAAACTAACTAACTACAGAAACATTATTAAAAATATTCTCATAGAATATGACCGTCTTTGCAATAGCTCACCTGATAATGACGTAGAGAGCCTTTTAGCACTAGATGATGAACGCGAGCAATATTTATGGTTTCAGATTGGTTGGCAAAAAAATCGCCGCATTAAAGGTATTACTGTACATATTCGGATTAAAAATAACAAAATTTGGATCGAAGAAGACTGGACTGAAGAAGGTATTGCCACCGAATTATTAAACGCAGGGGTTCCCCAAAGTGATATTGTGTTAGCTTTTCATCCTCCAAGCGATCGCGCTTTGACTGAATTTGCAACCGCTTAAACAATTAAATCTCATTTTATGCTCACTATTATCGGTTGTGGCAATCTAAATCGCAGTGACGACGCTGTAGGCGTAATCATTGCCCAACGCTTACAAAAATATCTAGCTGAAAACCCTCATCCTCATGTGCGAGTTTATGACTGTGGCACCGCAGGGATGGAAGTAATGTTTCAAGCTAGAGGTAGTAAAGAATTAATAATTATTGATGCAAGTTCAACAGGTTCTGAACCTGGTGCTGTGTTTAAAGTTCCAGGAAAAGAACTGGAAGCTTTGCCAGAACCTAGTTATAACTTGCACGATTTTCGTTGGGATAATGCTTTAGCCGCCGGACGGAAAATCTTTCAAAATGACTTTCCTGAAGATATAACAGTTTATTTAATTGAAGCGGCAAATCTTGATTTGGGACTGGAGTTAAGTCCTGCTATAAAACATTCTGCTGATTTAGTTTTTGAAGAGGTAGCTGCACTCATCAGCCAGAATATTAACTAATCCAAAATCCAAAATTGAATTATGCCCAATCCCGATAAACAGAGAGTTCATCTACCCTCATTTCAAAAGGTACACCTTGACTCTCTGGTGGACAAACACGGATTTTAGCACTGCTAACAATTCCATATAGTAATGTTCCCATTGGCACAATTTTTTGTAGCACACGCCAATTAATAACTTGATCGGGACATTCAATAACTAATGTTAAAGCATTGGCGTGGGTTGTGACATACCACCGACAATCAGATAGCAGATTTTGAATGGTGCGATCGCAAGCGTCATAAAAGTATCTACTAATAGAATACTCTAGTTGCTGCCGCAGTATAATATCTGCTGATGTCGGTTGTATAGGGTGTGAGTCATCACCATTTAAGTAATACGTCTTTCTAGGCATATCTCTTTAGCTTCCTACTTATCTTCCAATTACCATTCCATAAAGTACATCTTTATTTGTTTCTAATAATTCCTGGGTTTCGTCGTCATAATAAGCACCTATTCCACTACAGCTAATTCCCAAATAATTACTAGTTAAATAAAGTCTCTGTCCAAGAAAACCAGCTATTTGCATAGCAGTTTGATAGTTTAAATAATCTGACACAAAAAATAAAGTTACAGCGCTATCTCTAGCAATAGCCTGATTAATACATAAGTAACCTGTCTTTTCACTAAAATTACCTGCCTTAACCAGATACGTACCTTTATATAACCCAGGTGTCATTCCCTCTACTCGATGCACCACTGAGTAAATTTCTATTTCCTCATAATTTTCTGTTGGTATTGACTGCTGAAGTTGTTGCACTACATATAAATAATCTTCTTGAGAAATAGACTCTTTCCGGAAACGTCTAATAGAACGTCTATTCCAAATCGTTTGATAAAATTGATCCCGATCAAAATCAAATTGAGAATACTCTAATTGCTGCTGACAACTCTTTTGTAAAGTAGTTGCTTGATAGGCATCTTCAATAAATTGATTGGATTCAAAATAATCAGTACCAGAGACAAAAGGAATTTTCAGCCTTAAGCGTCTGATTTTCTTGTCTTGTATTTCCCCTGACACCGCACAAGCAGTAATAAACTCTTTATTCTCAAATCCCAACTCAGAATTGAGTGCAAGTTTATCAAAGTCAAAAATTAGTTGTATATCTCGGTTGTGGAGAAAAGCTGAAGCTGCGATCGCACCTAAATGGTGTCCGCTATCTAAGAAGCAATATCTTATGCTCCTGTTTTGATATTTCCAGCTAGACCTATAATAAACACAACTAATTAAAAAGATGAATCCGTTGATACATTTGCCCGGTATAATATAATTCTCTAATCCATCATCAATTAATTCATAGATGAGAGTTAGACAATTATTCTCAACTTCTAGATGGTATATACCATCTATCATTCCCTCAATCCCACGAACCTGTACGTAAACTTCCGTAGGATACAGAGCGCCTGCTGATGGATTGACTCGCAGTTTATAAGGGCCATCTTTATATACTTTTTCTAGTGTTACCGCACTGGTTAACGAGATAAAAGAGTGAACATGATTATTGAGATTTAATTTCACTCTCCGATAAAACTTTGGATAAACTTTAAATGCAGATGGCTGTGTTGAAGCATCTACATAATTTGGATCGAGTTGTACCGATAAGTAAGAATGCTTAGTAGCGTCATGATAAGTTTTGCCCGATATCTGATTTGATGGCATTTTTCAGAATCCTTAAAACTTCTACATTGCTGGCAAAATCGATAGCTTTATAGTCATCTAAATTTTTCAAATACAAATTAGGCTGATGTTGTAAAAGTAACTTGACTACTTCTGTCTTTCCGGCTGAGGCTGCATACATTAAAACCGTTGCACCGTTATCGTTTTGGTTATCTATGTTAATGTTGCTAGCAAGCAGCAAATTAATTAAATTGTAGTGATTGCCAAAACAAGCAAACCATAAAGCATTGTTACGATCGCTATTTCGAGCGTTGATATCTACACCTACATCAATTAGTTCTTTGACGACTGCATACACTCCCTCCCTTGTGGCTTTCATTAAAGCTGTATCGCCATTTTCCCCTAGCTGATTTAAATCCCCAGGGTTATAGCCTTTTGCTATTAGCCATTGAGTTGTTACTTCACTCAAGTGTTGTCTGTTTAGTTGACTCATAATTATTCTTTCAACGTCACACGATTAAGTATTTTCTAAGCAACTTTATGCTTGGAAAACTTAATGGTGGGCATTACCCACCATTATTTTAAAATCTTATACAAATAGCTAAAGTTTAGTAGTTTACCAAAGTAACTTTGCTAGGTATTTAAAAGTTTGGTAAAACAAAAAATCTTTCCTCACTCTACGCTCCACGCTCCACCCTCACCCAGCAATTTTATTTTGGTTTGCTTTAGTACTAAGTTAACTAGCAACAATTTAGCTTAGTTATATATTATCACTATGATAAGTTTGAATTATGAATCATTTATAAAGATCCCTAGATATATCTAGGAAAAAATATTTAAAAACAATTAAAATGCAGTATTTTTTACAATGTAATTTCATTATCTAGACTAATAGCAGATTATTGTGTAAGTTTCCCTAGCTTTAATAATGATTTTAAGCTCATTGTCTTGCTAAAATTTGATGCCACTTTTCCATTAAATCTTGTTTTTAATAAAACTGAATTATGATGTTGAGATTTACTTTATACATCTAAGACTTATTAAGAAATTTAAAACATTTTCTTTTTTCAAGCCAAATTTGCTATCTTTTTTAAGTAGAAATAAGTAAAACACAGGCAAAACATGGAAATTAGCGCTCGTAATTCTCTAAAAGGTACTGTAAAAAAAGTTGTGCCTGGCACAGTTAACACTGAAGTAACTTTAGAAATTGCACCAGGAGTAGAGTTAGTGTCAATTATCACAAAGTCATCAGCAGAAAAGCTGGGACTTGCAGAAGGCAAGCAGGCTTATGCCGTGATTAAATCATCAGATGTGATAGTTGCTGTTGAGTAAAAATAGGCAAGTTGCCTTTTCTTGCAAGCGGCTCTATCTCTAATACCGAATTGCATTTATATTTCTAAATTTAGTGACCTCACTCCTGGAATTAATTAGTAAAGGAGTGAGGTCAATTTAATTTGTAATTAGTAATTCGTAATTGCTATGTATGGTCTTAATTAAGAAATCAAAAACTTTTGTTCAAGAAAATATTATTTATTATATAGCAGTCCTAAATGAACAATAAGATCCCCGACTTCTCTGAAAAGTCGGGGATCTGAGTCTCTCGATTTTCACAACTTATTTAAAATTGCTATATATATTTTAATTATTTCAACTATCAATAATGCGGACATAAATAGCTTGGATTCTTTTTGTATCTAGTGCTAAAAATGTATTTTCTATTTTAATAAGGAATGATGGAAAGTTTTGTTCTAAAGTAATCGTGGTTCCTGGTGTTACCCCTATTGATATCAGTTCGTTTAAGATTCTTTCATCCTGACTTTTACAGAAAGTCACGATTCCTCGCTCTCCTGTTCTCAATAATTCTAATGAACAGCCAGTTACACTAAAGGGGGTAAACATTTGAATTATAAATTAAGAATTTTGAAGGGAAGAAGGAAGTATATTTTCATCCTTCATCCTTCATGCTTTATTTGGTTGCTAAAGACAGCAGCCAAAGTAATACTTTATACGAGATACGCTTCTTGATGTGTTTTGATTGTGCAATTAGAACGAGGATAAGTTACACAAAGTAGAGCGTATCCTTTAGAAACCTGATCGTCATCCAGGAAGTTTTGATCGTCTTGATTAACTTCACCTTCGACAACTTTACCTACACAGCTAGAGCAAGATCCTGCATGACATGAAAAAGGCAATTCAATACCATTTTCTTCTGCTGCTTCTAAGATGGTAGTCTCTTCGTCAACTTCAATTGTGCTGTCGAGGTCTTCTTTTTTGTTGATTAATCTAACTTGGTAGGAAGCCATTTTCAGATTCTCCTCAAACGTTATACAGTTGGTCTAATTTCCGAATTTTTTGAGCAACCTATCCTACTTTTTGCTTCCTTTCTTCTTACAGAGATGCTAAGTTTAGTCAGCTTCTCTATAGGGGTAAGGGATGCAAGGCGAACTAGAAGCTATCTCAAGAGCATTGAAACTCTGCGTAATGCATCTATAGAAAGCCTCTATAATCAGACTTGGCGCTAATGGAATGATGTTAGCTGCAAGGTACACCAGTAGGCGTACCATCGTCTGTTTTGAAGGACTTTCCACAACCGCAGGTATCAGTTGCATTGGGGTTAATGAATTTAAAACCGCTTTCCATCACTCCCTCAACGAAGTCAACGATAACTCCGTCTAATAACGGCGCACTTTTGGCATCAACGTAAACCAGCACTTTGCCTTGCTGACTTACCAAATCATCTGGTTGGGGCTTGCTGGTGATATCGATCGCATATTCATAGCCACTGCAACCACCATCTCTTACAGAGATGCGGACACCTTTAGTTGCGCCATTAGCATCGGGTGCGGAACCTTTGAGGAATGCCCGCAGATGAAATTCTGCTTTTTCTGATAAGATAACGGCCATTAAGTCTCCTGATTTGTAGCGATTAGTTGTTCTGATTTCAGGTGTAGGTTGTCATTTGTCAGTTGTCCTTTGTCATTTGTCCTTTGTTATTTACTAATGACCAATGACCAATGACTAATGACTATTTTGTGTAATACCCGTGGGTTCCATCGAATTGGATTGCGCGTGTCTCCAAGGCGCACTATTACCGCATACTGGACAAGAGCGATCGCGGTGAGAACGGCGTTTAGCAAATTCCATCCGATTTAGGTCGATTGTCAGCAATTGCGACAATAGAGGCTGACTAAACCCGGTGATCAGCTTGATAGCTTCCAGCGCCGTTAGACAAGCTAGGGTTCCAGAGACAGCGCCTAGAACTGAAAAGCCGCGCTGATCCCACTCAGGCTTTTCTGGAAACAGACAAGATAAACAAGGAGTCACACCAGGAATAATCGTTGTCAGGTAAGCCTCCATCCCATTCATTGCGGCTTCCACCATTGGCTTACGCGATCGCACACAGGCTTCATTTAACAAATTGCGCTCTGTAAAGTTGTGGGCGCAATCAAGAGCCATATCAGCCGACTGCACTAAGGAATCTACATTTTCCGGGGTGATGTAATCATGAACAATTTCCACTTGGACATCAGGATTAATCGCATCCAGAGTTTCTTTAGCTTTGAATACCCTTGGCTTACCTACCCAATCATCAGTCATAAGAACCTGACGATTCATATCATCTAGCCGCAAGTCACCACCCCGGACTAGGATTAGCCGCCCAACGCCCGCTACTGCTAAGTAAAGCGCCGCCGTACCGCCTAATCCTCCCACACCTGTAACCAAAACCGTCGCTGACTTCAGGCGTTTCTGTGCTGTTTCGCCAAAGTTCGGAAGCATCATTTGGCGACGATAGCGTTCTAATTCGGTAGGCGTTAGGTTAACCAATTTATACCTCCTAATCAGAAGTGATTTCTGTCAGTGTGACTACATTTTTCGGCTTGTCGTTAAACACTTTGAACAGCTTTTGTTCATAAGCTGTCGATTCGATAAATAACTGATAAGCTTTTTGCAAAGCCAAAGAATATTGATTTAATTTCTCTTCTTGACTTAAGTCAGGAGAATTATCATCAATTTCCTGCATATATTGAGAAAACTTTTTCAGAATATGTAGACGATGTACATTTACAACTTCTAAGTCGTAGGGCATATTAAAGAATTGAAAAAATTCTTCTGCATCTACGAGCTTCTTGAATTCATCAATAGTTCCAGTCACGTCGCTTTGCTCCGAATTCAAAAGTCAAAAGTCAAAAGTCAAAATTAACAATCCCCATGATTTTAGGGGCTTGTATCTTTTTCCTTTTAGGTCATTTAGCATTTTCCAATTGTTTTAGATGTTGCTTAAGTTCATCTAACTTGCGATAGATTTCATAAGTTGCGGCGGCAACATCCATAAGTTGGTTGTAATCTGTTGGCAGACCTTCAGCTAAATCATGCAGATCCATTTTCATTTGACCTGCTTTGCTGTTAAGCCGTCTGATTTGTCCTTGTAGTTCCTCAATTGTCATTTGTCCTTCGTCCTTCGTTCTTTGTCATTAGTCATGTGTCTTTCACTAATGACCAATGACCAATGACTAATGACTAATTAAATTTTCCCAACTTCCGGAAAGCGCTTCGCCAAATCAAGACCTTTTTTGACGTAGTTTTCTCCCTCTTCTGCTAATTTTTCTAGCGAGTCAAAGCCAAAGCGATGAGCATCTCGCAGGGTTTTCACAGTTAGCAAAAGACGACCAGAAAAAACTAGCGCCCAGCCAAATCCTTCGTGGCTCAAATCAACTACAACCTGGGATATCAAACCTGTTTCTTGTTCAATCCCAGCCGCTACAGCTCGAAAAAATGCCATAATCCGGGCTTGAGTTACCGCATCAACTTCGCCTTCAACGGAGATTTCCCGTTTCTTTTGTTTGGTGACAATAAAGGGTTTGAGAATCAACTCATCCGACCAAGTACGATAAACTCCATAACTGTCTTGACCACGGATTTGTTTGATTAATACCTTAAGAAAAGGTGAGTTCAAGACTTCAGTTGTAGCGGTTCCGTTCACACTATTATTTGCGGTCATACTGTTGCTTCGTCTTCAATTTCATCAGCAAAGTTTGTGGTTTTTGGCTGCAAAGCTTTACGCAACCAAGGTGGAGGATTACCTTTAAGGGTTTTCACTAGCTTATTTAGCACTTCACTAATTTCTTCTTCTTCCGATCGCGCCTTCACTGGGGTGACACCTTTCTTGATTAACCGAGCAGCGGCACTACCACCAATTGCTGTTACGTAAACAATCGTACAGTCGCCTATTGCTTCAAGTTTTGGGGTGATTTTGTCTTCATTCCCGTCTTCTTTGAGTTCGCCTTCAAAGGTGAGGGTTTCTACGAAGTGATATCCCTCATCGGTAATTTCGTAAACATCAATCATTTTTGCCCATCCGAAGTGGGCATTAATATGAACTCGGTCACTCGTCGTGAAGGCTATTTTCATTGTAATTCTCCTCTCTAAAGTTTTGAATTTTGAAGTGGGAAGAAGGAATTCAGGAGTCAGGAGTCAGAATTCAGGAGTAATTAGAGTTTGACTGGCAGAAGTAAATCTGCATATTTAGACCAATTCTGTTTAAGATGCGCCAAATTATATGAGGAACGAACCGCAAAGGACGCAAAGGACACAAAGGAAGAATTGGTATTAGTGGTTGAATTCTGAATTCTGAATTCTGACTCCTGAATTCTTGAAGAAGAATTCAAAACTCTGCGCTCACAATTCCGAACTCTTGGAACTGCTTAACTCTCGTTTCTTCTGCCTCTAAAAATAGGTTGCCGATGCCAAATAAAAGCTCCATCGTGCCTCGATAGCCAACTTTGGTAAATTGACCATTACCTAAGCGGTCATAAATGGGCAATCCTAGACGATAAAGAGGAATTGAGAGGCGTTTAGCGATCGCACCCACATTCGAGTTACCAATCAGCAAATCAGAACCACCCGCTAGACTCTCAAAGTCTTCCAAGTCGCCGATAGTGATGCTTTTAACTGGGAGTTTTTCTAAGAGGTGCGATCGCGTGGTTGTCACCACTGCATGAATTTGCGCTCCCATCGATTGCAGGAAATGCACGGTTGACCACAACAAGTCTGGTTCTAACGCTAAGGAAACTCGTTTTGCACCGAAGTAAAAGTGGGTGTCCAGCATCGCATCTTGCAACTGACGACGTTGGCGGCGGTATTTTTCCGGTACGCTATTACCGCTCAGAATCGCCAATGCTTGGATAAATTCATCTACTGGTTCTAATCCCGTCAGTTCGCCAAACACCTCATAAGGTGTGCCAAAGCGTTCTTCCAGAATCTTAGCAGCCCCCCGCATACTTTCACCCAATGCCAGGGTAAAGGCAGAACTACCTACTTCTCGTAGCTGTTTTAAGGTAGTCCCACTGACTGTAACCGCACTGTAATTATCCTCTAAATGACCATCTAGAGAAGCGCCAAGGTCAGGTACAAAGATCGGCACTAATCCAAAGGATGTGACTATCTCTTTAATTTCCTGTACATCCCCAGGTGTGAAAGCAGAACCCGCCAAAATCGTGACTTGTTCAGTTCTGAGTCCACCTGCGCGAGGAATTTCCTTAACTATGCTTTCGACAGCAACAGCAAAGCCATCTTGTAACGCACCTTTAAAATCTGGGGTAGGTGCAAAAACGATCGCTAAATCATTCAATTCAGGATGGCGATCGCGGATTTCCTTAAGAAAACCTTCAATGTCATCTCCTCTAGTTTCCGTTAACCCAGTGGTACATAAACCAATAATTTCCGGGTTAGCCTTTTCCACCAGAGTCAGAATTGCTTGCTCCACATTCTCTTCACCACCCAAAATAGTAGTGACTTCCGTCATCGCTGTAGTAGCTAGGGGAATCGCTTCCCGGAAATGCCGTACCAGGACAACTTTGGCGAAAGCAGTACAACCTTGAGAACCGTGGAATAAGGGCATCGTCCCTTTTAATCCCAAAAAGGCTAAGGTTGCGCCCAAAGCTTGACTTTGCTTGAGGGGATTAACTGTCAGTGCTTTGTTAGAAGCGGTAACGATCGCCATTAAACTTCCTCCTCTTCTTCCCAAGGAGCGGGTTTGCGTATTTGTTCCCAAATCGGGCTATAGAGAGCTTCGTACAATTCCCGCGCCATCTCAATCATTCCTACATAACCTGCATAAGGATGGTGGCGTTCTTGGTTGATATCAAGGAAAGGAATCCGAGCTTTCAAAGCTGTGTATTGGTTACGTCCACCAGCAATCAGCATATCTGCGCGAGTGTCTTTAACCAGTTGTAGCAATTCTTGAGCGTTGCCTTTCTCTAGCATGATGCCATCGTTGCCAATCAACTTCTTGATTTTGGCTTTATCTTCTTCAGTACTTTTCCGAGTACTGGTAGCAACAACTTCAATGCCTAAGTCTCTAGCAGCCGAAATAATCGACCAACTCTTGACACCACCAGTATATAAAACAACCCGCTTACCTTTGAGTCGAGCGCGATAAGGAGCCAGTGCCAAATCTAAAGCAGCCGTTTCTTCTGCAATTAGCTTTTCTGTGCGCTCCTGTAAATCGGGATCGCCTAATTTAGCAGCAATGTTTCGCAGACAGCGATTCATATCATCGATGCCGTAGAAAGACTCTTCAATGTAGGGGATGTTGTAACGCTCCTCCATCTTTCTCGCCATATTCAGCAATGCTCGTGAGCAGATCATGACGTTGAGCTTGGCGCGGTGGGCGTAGCGAATTTCATCGTAGCGAGCATCGCCCGTAATTTTAGACAGAATACGGATGCCTAATTTTTCTAGCAGTGGTGTTACTCCCCACATTTCCCCGGCGATATTGTATTCACCGATTAAGTTAATATCATAGGGCGTTGTATGTTCCGGTTCTGCTGTTCCGACAACATATTCTAATAAAGCTTCGCCGCCAAAACGGTTGCCGAGATTTTTACTGCCAATGAATCCTGGGGCAATGACGGGAACAACAGGAATACCGATTTTCTCAGCTGCCGCTTTGCAGACAGCATCCATATCATCGCCAATTAGGGCTGTAACGCAAGTGGCATAGACGAATACTGCTGCTGGTTGGTAGCGCTCTTTGAGTTCCAGAATCGCTTTGTAGAGTTTCTTTTCGCCGCCGAAGATGACATCATTTTCACCCAAGTCAGTGGTAAAGCCCATTTTGTAGAGTTGAGGGCCAGACGACAGACTACCACGACTGCCCCAGGAATTACCAGCACAGGCGATCGGCCCGTGGACTAAATGCGCTGCATCTGCGATCGGCACTAGAGCAATCATTGCACCATCAAAGGCACAGCCCCCTTGAGCCGCGCCAGGTTGTGCCTGTTGAGCGCATGATTTGTTTTTCTTTTCCGCTTGTTTGTGCTGATTATGTTCGCATCCTGTCTCAGTCAGCAGCTCGTTGATTTTGCCTTGGGTGCTTTTCATCTCTCTTCTCTTAATTGTTAATTGTCCTTTGTCATTTGTCATTTGTCCTTTGAATAACTAACAACTAATGACCAATACTTCGACTACGCTCAGTACAAGTGACCAATGACTAATGACTAATGACCAATGACCAATGACTAACAAATGTATCTTGTGACATCCTCTCCACATACATCAGCGAGGTAAGATAGAGCGCGGAAACGCAATCCTACAAATTCGTCATATAAAGGATTGAGTTTACATAGTGGTGGAATATCAATAGACTTCCCAAATAATTTAATTTGTCGCTCAAAGGGACAACAACAAGGAATTGTTTGGCAAATTAGATGAGCGAAGCGATTATTTTTAACCTGAATTCCATCCACTACACGGCGCAACGGATTAAGAAGATTGTGGAACCATCCTGGTTTTTTCTGGTTAGGTGGATGGTAATTAGGATGAGGATGAGTGTGAGTATGTTCGTGAGTGTGATTGATGGTTTCCATTTATCAATTCCTTGGGTAAATGCTATCAAGAAAAAGGGGAGTTGGGGATTGGGGATTGGGGATTGGGCATGGGGCATTGGGCATTGGGCATTGGGTGTTTTCCCAGTCCCTAGTCCCCAGTCCCCAGTCCCTACTCCCCAGTCCCTACTCCCCTTCTTCACCCTTTAATTAACACGTTGTGTTTCTACGCAATTTCTAACGAATCAAGTCGTAGGAAATATCTGTCTTAGAAGGAATGTTGGTGTTACGATCGATTTCTTCAAACAGGGTGTTTACAGTCCAGTTGAGGAGGTTGATCACACCTTGATAACCAATGGTGGCATAGCGGTGTAGGTGGTGGCGATCCATGATGGGGTAGCCGATTCTCACGAGGGGAATCTTGGTGTCGCGCCACAGGTACTTACCGTATGTGTTACCAACTAAGAAGTCTACTGGTTCGGTGAACAACAGCGATCGCATGTGCCACAAGTCCTTACCAGGCCAAACAGTTGCATGTTGACCGAAGGGGCTAGAAGCAAGCAGTTCTTTCATTTCTGCTTCAAATACTTCGTTGCTGTTGTGAACCAAGATATGCACAGGTTCAGCACCCATTTCTAGCATAAAGCCAACTACGCTGTATACTAAATCTGGTTCGCCGTAGATAGCGAAGCGCTTGCCGTGAATCCATGAGTGAGAGTCAGTCATGGCATCAACTGCACGACCGCGTTCGATTTCCAATTCTTCAGGAATGGGGATACCGCTCAATTCGCTGAGTTTCATCAAGAACTCATCAGTACCCTTAATGCCCCAAGGACGGGAAACTGAGGTTGGTTGCTTCCATTCTTTTTCGATGTACTCGCGGGTTTTGGGGGTAGAGTGTGCTTGCAGTGCGATCGTAGCTTTCGCATTGATTGAATCTGCTGCATCTTCTAGCTTTGTTCCACCTGGGTACATATCGAATTCACCTGTGTTGGGTGAATCGAGGTAGTCGCTGTTGTCGGCTAGAATTGTGTAGTCAAAGCCGAACAAAGAAGCAATCCGCTTGATTTCGCGGTTGTTGCCTACATAGGTGTCAAAACCTGGGATGAAGTTGATTTTACCATTGCTGGTTTCTTTCTTATGACCTGCGGTCAAGTTAGAAAGAATTCCCTTCATCATGTTGTCGTAACCAGTGATGTGGGAACCGACAAAGCTAGGGGTGTGAGCGTAGGGAACTGGGAAATCTTGAGGAACTGAACCAGCTTGCTTAGAGTTGTTGATGAAGGCTTGTAAGTCATCACCAATTACTTCTGCCATACAGGTGGTGCAGACAGCAATCATCTTGGGCTTGTACAGTTGGTAAGAGTTCGCCAACCCGTCAATCATGTTTTGCAGACCACCAAACACGGCTGCATCTTCAGTCATTGAAGAAGATACACCAGAGAATGGCTCTTTATAGTGACGGGTTAAGTGGGTGCGGAAGTAAGCAACGCAACCTTGAGAACCTTGAACGAAAGGTAGAGTACCTTCAAAACCAACAGCAGCAAAGATTGCTCCTAGTGGTTGGCAGCCTTTAGCAGGGTTAACGGTTAAAGCTTCACGAGCGAAGTTCTTTTCACGATAATCCCAACCCTTTGTCCACTCTGCAACCCGTTGTACTTCTTCGGGTTCGTGACCGTTTTCAAACTGCTTTTTGTTTTCAAATAGCTGTTGGTACTCAGGTTGGTGGAATAACTCGACGTGATCTTGAATTTTTTCTGGATTCTGAGGCATTTCTTCTGGACTCCAAGCTTACTGAATTCTTTTACTGATTGAGGCGAGAGTAGGTAGAGACGCGATTAATCGCGTCTGTCTTTACAAGGGAGATGGGAATATGATTCAAAATTCAAAATGCAAAAATCAAAATAAATTTTTAATCTTTCAATTTTGAATTTTGGATTCCCAACTCCCCCCTGGGGTTTTAGCCCCAGGTTATCCTTACTTATCTCACTCTCCCATTTCCCTAAACGGCAGCCTTAGCCTTAGCTTCAGCCTTCTTAGCCTGAGCTTTTTCATTCCAAGGAGCGCCAATTAATGACCAGGTTGGGCTGTTAAGTGCCAAGTCCATGTCACGTGCGAAGATGGCGAAGCCGTCATAACCGTGATAAGGGCCGGAGTAATCCTTTTTGTGGTTTAATTTTTTTCACTAGCCTAATGTTTGCAGTAAGCAATGTCTCTGCTAAACATTGTTTTCTGAGAACACATTTATTTTTAGCCTAAATATAGGCTAAAAACACAGCGATGCATAATCAGGTTCAGGACTCACGCATCATCTAAATGTTGTCCTGAGCCAAGGCGATTAAAAAATCGCCCATTTTTTTGCTCATCTCTGCAAGCACAGCAGCAAAAAGAACACATGAGAACAAAAGTACTACTGGAATTAGAGAAAGTTAATCTGCGTTTGAAGTCTGCAAAGGCAAAGGTGACAATTAGAGAATCGAATGGAAGTCTGCAATTACGGGCGACTTTACCAATTAAGCCGGGAGACAAAGATAGTAATGGAACTGGGAGAAAGCAATACAATCTCAGTTTGAATATTCCCGCTAACTTGGATGGACTCAAGACGGCCGAGGAAGAAGCCTATGAGTTGGGAAAGTTAATCGCTCGTAAAACTTTTGAATGGAATGATAAATATTTAGGTAATGAGGCAATTAAAAAAGATTTTCAAACTATAGGAAAATTACTGGAAAAATTTGAGGAAGAGTATTTTAAAACTCACAAACGCACAACGAAGAGTGAACATACTTTCTTTTATTACTTTTCCCGTACAAAGAGATTTACTAATCCCCAGGATTTGGCAACTGCTGAAAATCTGATAAGCTCAATTGAACAAATCGATAAAGAATGGGCTAAGTATAATGCTGCTAGAGCGATCGCAGCATTTTGTGTGACATTCAATATCGAAATTGATTTATCTAAATATTCCAAAATGCCTGAGAATAATTCCCGCAATATCCCTACAGATGCAGAAATCTCTGAGGGAATTATGAAGTTTGAGGATTATCAAAATAACAGAGGCAATCAAGTTAATCAAAACGTTCAAGATAGTTGGCAACTTTGGCGTTGGACGTGTGGAATGTTAGCAGTTTTTGGTTTACGTCCACGGGAACTTTTTATTAATCCTGATATTGATTGGTGGTTGAGTCAAGAGAATATAGACTTGACATGGAAAGTTCATAAAGATTGTAAAACTGGTGAGAGAGAAGCATTACCATTATATCGACAATGGATTGAGGATTTTGATTTGAGAAATCCGAAGTATTTGGAGATGTTGAGGGGTGCGATCGCTAAAAAAGATAACACTAATCATGCTGAGATAACGGCGTTAACACAGCGAGTTAGTTGGTGGTTTCGCAAGATAGGATTGGATTTTAAACCTTATGATTTACGTCACGCTTGGGCAATTCGGGCGCATATATTGGGAATACCAATTAAAGCTGCGGCAGATAATTTGGGGCATAGTGTGCAAGTTCACACGCAAACTTATCAGCGTTGGTTTTCGCTAGATATGCGGAAGTTGGCAATTAATCAGGCTTTGAGTAAGAGAAATGAAGTTGAGTTGATTAGGGAAGAGAATGCAAAGTTGAGGATGGAGAATGATAAGTTGAGATTGGAGATTGAGAAAATGAAAATGGAGATGGTTTACAAGCATAGTTGAATTTGCTCATAAATCAGCTAAAATAGGGTTGTCTGATCTACTTAAAAGTAAATCTGCTAACTCGCTATCTTGTAGTCCCTATAGCAAATAGGCTAGACTAGCTCGTTGGTTACTATATACCAACAAGAAGAGGAAGTGAATGGCTGACAGCATCTCTACAGTTGATCTGTTTTGTGGTGTAGGTGGACTTACTTATGGGTTTGAGCAAGCAGGTCTTCCAGTTAGAGCTGGATATGATATTGATCCAGCGTGTCAATTTCCATACGAACACAACACTAAAGCAGAATTTATACTAGAAGATGTGGAGCGTGTTAACGGCTCTGATTTGGCAAAACATTTTTCTGCCAGTAGTGTTAAGGTCTTAGCTGGTTGTGCCCCTTGTCAACCTTTTTCAAGCTACTCAAGACGTTACACGGATAAAGAATCGAAATGGAAGCTTGTGCAAGATTTTGCTCGTCTTGTGCAGGAGTGCAAACCTGAAATTGTTTCGATGGAAAACGTACTTCAGTTAAAGTACCACTCAGTTTTTTCTGAATTTATCCAGCAGTTAGAGGATTTGAACTATTCATTTGAAACTTACGAAGTTAATTGTTCAGATTATGGAATTCCTCAGACTCGAAAACGTTTAGTTCTTCTTGCTTCAAAGTTCGGTAAAATTGATTTGATTAAACCCATCCATAATACCGAACAATACAGAACAGTACGTAAAACAATTGGACATCTTGAACCTCTTTTAGCAGGTCAAGCATCTAAAACTGATAGACTTCATCAATGTAGTAAATTATCTCCTTTAAATCTTCAACGTATCCGTGCTTCCAAACCTGGTGGAACTTGGCGTGATTGGTCTAAAGACTTAATAGCTAAATGTCACACTAAAACCACTGGTAAAAACTATTCAGGAGTATACGGTAGGATGGAATGGGATCAGCCTAGCCCAACTATCACTACACAGTGCTTTGGTTTCGGTAATGGACGCTTTGGACATCCTGAACAAGATCGGGCTATATCTCTTAGAGAAGCAGCATTATTACAAACTTTTCCAGCAGATTATGAATTTGTAGCCATTGATGAACCTGTTGTGTTTGCTCATGTAGGAAGATTAATTGGAAACGCTGTTCCTGTCAAACTAGGTCAAGTTATTGCTCAAAGCATCCTGCAACATATCAATCAAGTTATTTAAAGAGTGCTTACACAAGAAGAATCCAAATATTCTTTCGCATTTAAATACTTTTCAATATTTTCCAATATCTGTCCAATATACTCTATTACCTCTTCCTTAAATTTTAGAAGGTCTCCGATACTTGTCTCTTTACCAACTTCAGAAAATGATTTGTTTCCATGAGCTAGATCGTTACGGTTCCGCATGATATTGTACAAGTTTTCACCATGCCTTGTTTTAGAGTAATCTGTATCACAAGAAAAACCGTATTTTCTAGCTGTTTTTGTAATTTCATCTCGATCAATATTTCCTGAGAATAACTCTCTACTCTTAAATCCAGCAGTAATAATATCAAGAGAAATATCTGTTATCCTAGCATGTATATCATCAGGAGAACGATTCTTGAAGTTTTGAAGTACAACTTTTTTGATTTCAATTCTGACAGAATTAAAGGAAACTTTTTTACCTTTTAGCTCATCAAAAATAGCTTCAATCGCATTCCTCATACTTGATTCAATAAGATTGTAGAGGAGTAGAAAGCCGTTGGCTTTTAGAGTTTTAGCCAACTCAGGATCAATAGCCTTAATATTGTGTTTCCCATCATCCTCTAATACAACCAGTTTAGTTGTCTCGTTAATTAATTCTTCTAAAAATAAAAAATATTCATTAATTTCTTTAACACGAGTATTGAAATCTAACAAAACTGTTTGCATAGCTAATTTAGAAGTTGATCGCGCACGTACTCAATACGTCTAATTACTTTAGGTTTAGAGTTGCTTGCATCAGAGGTTGTATATTCTTTGAACTCTTTTGAGTCAAGCCAATCTATTGAGCTTGGTACCAAGTCGCTCTTTTTTTGCAGTGCAAGTGCAACACCTACAGAGATAGCTTCAAAGCGAATTCTAGGTGTTCTAACATTACCTTTTGCTTTAGCAAATCCATTAGGAAAATACTTATCAACAAAATCTAACATTGTATTAAATCTATTCCGAAAAGCATCCTGATCAATTTCTGAATTATTATGTACTTCTAAATAATCATTTAAAAATATATTGACTTGTCTTTCAAAGTTTTTGTAATTATCCAAGTACGCAAAGAAGCGTAGTACAAATTCTTCGGGTTCTCGACTGCGACGTGATGCTTCAGATAGAGGGCACAGTCTTACAAACTTTGGCTCTTTTGCAAGTTCTTCAAGTAGTTTGACAAATGGGCCAGGAGATATACCTCTCCGTTTCTCCATATCATTCAGTGCAATACTGCCTGTGTTAATACGCTCAAATAAATCTCTCCTTGTCTCCTCATCAGCTTTTTCAGTAAGCACGATCATGCGAAGAGTAGCGCGATTAAAGCGTCTTTGTCGAGCAAGTGGCAAATCACTAAATCTAAAACCATTAAGTTTTGTTAGCTTCTTTAGTTCGCATAATCTCAACTGATTGTTAATAAATCTATCTAAAGCACGAATACGCTGAGTTCCATCTACGATCTCTAATCGACCCAAATCATCTATTTCAGGCACTAAATCAGCAACAAAAATATATGGAATAGGTAATCCCAAAAAAATAGATTCGATAAACTTTGATTGCCGAGAATCTTCCCAGATAAGTTCTCTTTGATAGTCGGGTATATATAACTCACTAAGATCCTCGTCTAAGCCATCTCTATATTTCTGAACAAGGACTTCTACCGGGTATTCTTTTGTATCGTAGTCAACTATTTTCTGCTTTTCACGGATTTCTTCTTCCGCGGCTTCTATTTGCTCATCAGTAATCTCTGGCTCTGGTGGTATGTTTCGGGCTTTCGGCATTTTAATCTCCATCTCTGGCAAAATACATGCATTAGAAGTATAGAATAATGAAACTTCTATTAAGACATCTACGATTTTAAGCGTTTACTGATAAATTAAGTGCGATCGCATACCTAATATAAGGTACAGGCGTTGCAAAGCGCAACGCAGCACGATCTCAAATTTACAAAGCTGATACCGCAGCCTGATAAAATTTGTGGAAAGATAGAAATTTTGATGTGTGTCCACAGTCGTAATGCGATCGCATCCTTAATGAGAGTGAGTTATCGCAAATCCCAATGCACCTTCATCATATCAGCAGGCGATCGCATTCCTCGTGTAGGGTGTGTTATTGCATTGATTGACAATGCTTCGGTATTATAAAGGTATTGGGTTCTGGTTCTGTCCATGTCTGCAAGAGACATTTTTCACGAAGCCGTCAAACGAGGACTGCAAAAAGAAGGGTGGGTTATCACTCATGATCCGCTAATTGTTAAGTTTGCCAAAGATAAAATGTCAATCGATTTAGGTGCAGAAAAAATATTAGCAGCCGAGCGAGGAACTGAAAAAATTGCTGTTGAGATTAAAAGTTTTTTGGGGGATTCAGAACTGTTTGAGTACCACGCGGCTTTAGGGCAGTTTCTCAATTATCGATTAGCTCTGCGACTCAGGGAGCCAGAACGAGTTTTGTTTTTAGCAGTTCCAGTCTCAACCTATCGCTCATTATTTAGCCGAGACTTTGCCCAAAGTTCAGTACAAGAGTATCAAGTTAAATTGATAGTTTACGATCCAAAAGTTGAGGTGATTGTACAATGGCAAAGCTAGACCAGTATCGTGAATATATTCAAAATTTACTAACGAAGTATGGCAGTTACCAACCTTTAGAAGAAGATGTTGAAATCCAATTGATATTCGATACAGCGCGAGATCATTACCAGATTCTAGAGATTGGTTGGGATGGATATGACCGAATTTATAATTGTGTGATACATCTCGATATCAAAGATGAAAAAATATGGATTCAGCATAATATGACCGATATCCAAATTGCTGAAGATTTGACTGAGATGGGAGTATCTAAAGAAGATATTGTTTTGGGATTACAGCCATCTTACCTGCGTCAATATACGCAATATGGCGTAGCGTGAATTTGTCTAAAAACTAATTACAGGATAAATGTCTGTTTAGTACGCATCCCTTACTTAGCGTGCGTTGTCGCAAAAAGCCAGAGTCACTTTATTCAAAAACAACGCCGCCATAAATTTCCGCCATTGGCAATTCAATACTAACTGAATCCAAAGAAATAGATACCTCTAAACCGCTAAAATCACTGAGTAACCAACCTTGAGCCTGTTTACTATAACGTTCAATAAAAGGTTCATCCTGCTCAACTAATAAATATTCGCTAAAACTTGGAATTGATCTATACATCCGAAATTTACTGAGTTGGTCGTAATCTGCGGTGGAAGGAGATAAGACTTCAACAATCAGCACGGGATTTAATACTTCATCTAAACGTAGACGCTCCTGCGGCTTGTCGTAGACATCGCCATTTAGTTGCGGTTCGCCGTCAAAAACCATTACATCTGGATATACTCCGCGTCGATGTTCAGGAATCCATAGCCGTAAATCGCTGTTAATTGGCTCGAATTGAGTATCGCGCATCACAGAAGTAAAATAGGTCAAAATGTTTCGACCAATGCGGCTGTGTTTGAGCATTCCTCCAGGCATGGGCACAATTTCTCCATCTCGATATTCGCTGCGTCCTTCGGCTTTTTCTTCGATCGCGCGATATTCATCCAAGCTGTAGCGGCGCGAGATGGTAGAAATCATAGATTGTAAGCGATCGCATTGGCTATATGACAACAATATTATTTTGTCACAGAATTGGTTGTGAGCGAAGGAGTGCCTAAGCAAGATATTGTGATCGCATATCATGCACCTCACGTAAGGCAGTATACAGAGTTTGCTGTAGGCTAAACCTATTGAAAAAGCCTGTTTGCGATCGCTACTCGCAAACAGACTTGACTTTTTCACATTTCTAATTAAGCTTGCTCCCAAAGCTGACGTACATAATCAGGGAGTGCGCCAGCAATTTCCTGAATTCGCTCTTGGGAAAGTTCGTCTTTGGTGGCAGAAAATACTGCTTTAACTGCCTGTTCTGCCTCAACTGATCCTGGAACTCCTCCTTCATTTGCAACCCGCGTTAGAAATAGCTTGGAATCAATTCCAATGGGAGCCGGGCCTTTTAAAGGTTGACGGATTTTACTTAAAAATCTCACAATGGGATTGGTGTCTTTCCAGAGTTCAGCCACTTCAAACTGGAGTGCTTTTTCATCTGTAGGTATAGCTTCTGTATGCAGTTCTGACTCGACGCGATCGATTGTGTCCGCGGTCATTAAGTCACGCATGACACGATACACAACTTCGGTAAAGTCTCTTGCGTCATACAAATCTGCAAATCCGCTTTTAACCATGACCTTTTCAAGAAAGGAGTGATGTTCATCAGCGATCGCAGTTCGAGTATCTTCAATCTCTGTTGGGTCAACTTCTGGAATATTTGTTCTAAAACTTTGATCTGGCATTGTTTTTTCTTCTGGTTATTAATTTTGAGTCTTTATGCTTACTGTATGTAAGGTCGCACAAATCAAAAACCCTTGGAATCTTCCAGAAGTTTGAGATGGTATCTATTCAAAAGTTAGAAATTTCTTTGATTTGCTCATAGCTGTAAAATCATGGTTGAGGAGAGCAATACTTCTGATGTTTGTGCCCGTCTGTGTCGAAAACCAGTCAAAATAAATGAGTTGGTATAAAATCAGCCGAAACAAAGATGCTAGAAACAACAAACATCGAAATTAACACCTCCTATGTCAAAGTACCCAACGATGACTTAGAAATCGATGCTTACTTAGCTCAACCAGCACAAAACGGGACTTTTGGCGCGATTATAGTTTTTCCAGAAATTTTTGGAATCAATAGCAATATTCGAGATATTACAGAATTAATTGCCAAACAAGGATACGTGGCAATAGCTCCAGCGATGTATCAACGTATTGCTCCCGGTTTTGAGGCTGATTTTAGCGCTGAAGATGTTGGGTTTAGTCCAGAAGCATATCGACTTGGTTTGCAATATTATCAACAAGTAAAGTATCAAGAGATATTCAGCGACATTCAAGCTGCGATCGCCTACTTAAAAACTTTACCCAATGTCAAAGATGATGCCATAGGTGTGATTGGTTTCTGTTTTGGCGGTCATGTTGCTTATATGGCTGCAACTTTACCCGATATCAAAGCAACAGCTTCCTTTTATGGTGGTGGGATTACTACTTCTAGTTATGGTGAAGAGACTCCAACAATTAATCGTACCTCGGAAATTAAAGGTATTATTTATGCATTTTTTGGCACAAGAGATACATTAGTTTCCCAGGAAGAAAACGAGCAAATTGAGGCAGAATTAAAGAAACATCAAATTAATCATCGTGTATTTCGATACGATGCCGGACATGGATTCTTTGCCGGATTTTTCAAAGATAAGTACCCATTTATGGAACAACACCCAAGTTATAACCCTGAAGCTGCTCCTGATGCTTGGCAGCATGTTCTAGAACTGTTTCAAAATCATTTGTCAAGCTAGATTACTTAGAAAGTGGTGTGTTGTAGCCAAATGCAACGCACCAAAATTTCAAACATGTGATCGCTCAAACGCTAAACCTCATCACTGTCATTTCAATACAAGGGATCGGGTGTGTAATACTATCTCAATCTTTGATCAATACATTCGCCTCTATTTTCATTATCCGCTTTGATTCTGATAATTATAGTTAGATTTTTTAATTTTTTGGGAAAACTATGCTCACTGCAATTTATGAAGGTCTGGTTATCTTTATGATTCAAAATGCACCTTACTGAACTGGCATAGCTTAAATTTTTTCTTTTTTAGGATTTATAGATTATGTTTTCAAAAGGCTTTCTCAAGACTTTAGGTGTAATAAGTGTAGTTGCTATAATATACTTCGGAAGCAATTATTTTCGCTATGGAAGATTTGTACCCTATTCCACTCAACTAGAAAATTCAAAAACCACTCAAACAAACTCAGATAAATCGTTGCAACCATCAATACAAGTCAGAGATCGAGACTGTCTGTACGTTCCAGAAAGTGCAATTGCTGGTAAGAGTTGGCAAGAGATATCTAAATTCAAAGAGGAATTAAAAGATCAAACTGGGAAGAAGTGTGTTTTTTTTACTGGTGGCTAGGAAATCTAACAAACAAGTCTTTTACGGTATCGCGCTCTTGTTCAATGAGTGCGATAACAGGGCTATTTCATTCTCATCTAGCCCGCCTCAGAATAAATTCTGAGGCTAATA
>NZ_JAYGHD010000285.1:0-1063 GCF_034932245.1 Nostoc sp. UHCC 0251 | reverse complement strand
CTGGATTAGCTATTTACGGACTGATTACCGTGATTTACTAATCAACGAATCGCACATATTGTCCAAATTTTCTCTATTATTTTTTTAGTAGTAACTAGAGTAATTGGCTTGAGCAATTCTATGGTTAGCGAAGCTCATACCAATTTTATATGAAGCTGCATATAATAGAGAAAAGAAACTCGATAAATTATAATATCTATGAGCCGCCCTTTTGAGATTGAAATCGCAGAAAGCGAAGAAGAACTAAAAAAGCGTCTACAAACAGCCAACTTGGGGAATCAGAAAGAAAAACTTATTATGCTGTGGTGGATTAAAAGTGGGCTAGTTTTGGAGCAACAAGAAATTGGTAAACGCTTGGCGAAAAATACTTCAACGGTGACAAGATGCTTGCAAAGATATAGGTCAGGTGGAATATCTGAATTATTGAAAATTAAGAAAGCTTCAGGAGCAAAACCAAAAATTCATGATGCTGCGATCGCAGGATTAGAGCAGGAGTTAAAAACAGGGAAAGGGTTTAGTAGCTATGGTGCAATCGTAGACTGGCTCAAACAAGAATATGAACTTGAGATGGAATATGCAACAGTTTATGCATTAGTTCGATATAAATTAGGGGCAAAGCTCAAAGTACCACGTCCTCAAAGTCATAAGCAGGATGAAAAGTTGGTATCTGAGTTTAAAAAAAACTCGGTATTATCCTAGATAGCTTGGAAAAACACTTAGCACAAGGAAAGTGTGTTCGTTATATGTGCCAGGATGAAACCAGGCTTGGATTGAAAACTCTAACAGGGAAAGTAATTACAGCATCTGGAGTCAAGCCAACTGTACCTGTTAAATGGGACAGGGAAAATTTTTGGATTTATGGTGCAATCGAACCATTGACAGGGCAACATTTCCAGCAAGAATACCCTAAATTAAATGGTGACTATTTTCAACAGTTTTTAGACTGGCTATCTCAGCAATTGGCAGAAGATTAGACTTCTTGCATAAGTCGGGAAAAGGGCAAGGGGGAAGGGGGAAGGGGAAAAAGTTCTGTATTGTCCCCTTCCCCTTTAACCTTTACCCT
>NZ_JAYGHD010000284.1:0-1114 GCF_034932245.1 Nostoc sp. UHCC 0251 | reverse complement strand
GTAAGCGACGGCGGGGCATTTCATTACTGGTAAGTGCCTTGGCAATTCTTGAGAAACTACTTCTCTAGCTCCCGTTTGCGGTTCTAGAAAAAAAAGTGTCTTAAACACAAAGCAATCAAGCCGCCAAAGGCGGCAAGGCAGGAGGCAGGAGGCTCAGTTGGCAGAAGGGACACCTCTCCCATGAAGGGAAGAGGTTTGTGCTACGGACGCATCTTTTCTCGTGCTGTGCATCGCACTTCGTGCCGCAACGCGAAAAGAATATTCCTACTTTTTCGCCCACTAGGGGCGAAAGCGTTGCGGAACGTAGTTCGGTTTGTACCTTTTCTTCCAACTGAGCCTCCTGCCCTCTGCCTCCTGCCTTTCTTTTATCAAACCACTCTCAAAAAATAAACTAAAAATGACTCTATAGTTTTATAGCGTGATAGCGCTGAAAAAGTAGTACACTGCGGCGTAAATAAACCCCCTATTCCGATTGGTACTGAAGCAACATAAGTAGGGAAGAATTTTGTACAAGTTCTTTTAAATAAGCACCTTTGTCGATTTTTTAACCAAAAAATACAAATGTAGTATTTGTATATCGAATTTGGAGTCCGCTCTTTGACCCTTTTATATCATTTATTAACTATAAAGTCATTTTTAGTTTATTTGTTTTCACCTATTTTTAGGTTTTTCAAAATAAATACCCTGCTGAACAATTGCATAACAGTATTGTGTTTGTCACGCTCCTCAGTATTAGAGGTGTACTATACGCAAAAATCGAGAAATTTTCAGTCGCTTGAGGGTGAGTTGAAACGCCCATTTTAAAGGACAATAAAAATCAGACACTATAAAACCAGACGAAACTACTATTGTGTCTGATTATTAAGGGAGTAATAAAAATGACACTCTCTCTAGTCCACATAACAGCCCATAGAAAGGCGATCGCTTCCTTGCCAGTAGCGCAGGCGGAGGCGAAGTTGATTGCGCTGTGGTTGGAGGGAAAAGCGTCGTCTTCTATTCGGGCTTACCAGCGATACACTAGGCGATTTCTGGATTTTCTGGACAAGCCGCTCAAAAAAGTGACTTATGAAGACTTGGTAGAATACGCTAGTTCTTTTGGGGGCAATGCCGAAAG
>NZ_JAYGHD010000283.1:0-1143 GCF_034932245.1 Nostoc sp. UHCC 0251 | reverse complement strand
AGACCCATCCGAAAACTCGCAAGCCAATATTTACAAGGCTTTGATACCAGTCCTTGCAGATTCTGTTTCAACGAAGAAATCAGTGTTTGATATAGTTACTGATAGTTTAGAGCAGAAAAATACATAATCTTGCCCGACGCAAACACAATTTTTAACTAATACTAAGTTATTTCGGTAAGACAAAAGTTCCAATTCGCAGTCTTACCAGACCACAAACTAACAAAACTATTTCATTATAAACATCAGCATTTAATCTAAATCTTTGTGATGCCACTTGGAAAATTTTTACAACACGTATTAAATGCTCAACAAATATACGCTTACTTGAGAGAGCTTTATTTTCTTCTTTTTGTTGTTCATTTAATTGTTCTTTTCTTTTCTTTTTATGAGGTGTAGTAATATTATTCCCACCTTGATACGCCTTATCTCCCTCAAATTCTTGTTTTTCATCAAATTTCGTTTGTTGCTCTCGGAATAATTTTATGTCTGCCGTTGGTCCAGGATAACCTACTTTAATATCAATTATATCTTTTCCTTCTGGCAAGGAAACTATCTGGTTTTTTACAGTATGCTGTTTTTTCTTTCCAGAAAAGAACTTTTTTTGCTCTTCGTTGTCAGATGGTCTATCAATCGGCTGTTCTAGACTATCTACCAGTAACTTAAAACTCGTTAATATTTCTTGTACAATCATTAAATCTCCTTCTTTATCTTCAACTTCTTCTATTAAACTAGAAGGGATAATCTTACGTAATATTTTTCTCCAGTAATGAAAAGTATCATTAGATAAAGTTTTTGATATACCAAACATTATTCCTAAAACTTCAAATGTTGGTATTTGTCTCAGATAAAACAAACACAAACATACTTGTTCTGGGATGGATAATAATTTTTTTCGTCCACCTCCACGGCCATGTATTCTAACCTTCCTCTGCTCAAATTTGAGTTGTTCTTCTTCATGACTTTTTTTAGCATAGTTTACAAGGTCAGTAAATTGGTCATAACTAATCCCCAAAAGTTGCTTTGCACGCGAGGGATACTTTTGTATATAATCAAAGATACTAATCATTAAATTAGATGTTGGTAGAAGGTCAATTTTCCTTTCTACCATTTTTTTGTAACCAAATCATATTCCGGACGTGTCTA
>NZ_JAYGHD010000282.1:0-1161 GCF_034932245.1 Nostoc sp. UHCC 0251 | reverse complement strand
GCAGGGCTGTTTCATTCCCTAAAACAGGTAAAATTGCAAGTGTTGAGGGGATAAAAATCATGGGTACTTCTCTAATTGAACATTTGCGACAAGTTGAAGATTTCAGAACAACTGATGGTCGAAGACATCCACTTTGGTTAGTATTGCTGTTTGTAATAATGGGCACTATGAGTGGATATGTCGGATATCGTGCATGGGGAGATTTTGTCAAAAGGCATAGACGGGTATTAATAGAGAAATTTGGTAGACAAAAACATGGAGTTCCCTCATATTCAACAATCCGACGTGTAGTCATGGGAGTGGATTTCGATAAACTGGCAGAAAAATTTAATGAGTGGGCTAAAAATTATGTTGATTTAGAAGTATCAGAATGGTGTGCCATAGACGGTAAAAGTATTAAAGGTACGGTGCAAAACTATAGTTCATCTAATCAGAATTTTGTCAGCATAGTATCAGTATTTGCGGGCAAAAGAGGGTTAGTTGTGGGGATGGAGAAATTTGAGAACCAGCAGAAAAGCGAAATCCAAGTTGTGCAAGAGCTAGTCACAGCATTGGGTATAGAAGATGTAGTCTTGAGCTTTGATTCCTTACATTGCCAAAAAAAACTTGCAAAATAATTATTGAAGGTGGTAACGATTACGTTATTGCCGTGAAAGATAATCAACCCAAACTACATCGTCATATTCAACACATTGCCGCCACCAAAAAACCTACTTATCGTATAATTGAGACAGAAAAGACTAGAGATAGATTAACAACGCGTACTGTTGAAGTCTTCCATGATGTCAATGGAATTGACCCAGAATGGACGGGAATACAATCTTTAATTAGGGTCGAAAGAATTGGCACTAGAAAGGGTAAGAAATATCATGAAATTGTCTGTTATATTAGCAGTTTGATAGCAGGCGCAAAGGAATTTTCTCTCGGTATTCGCGGTCATTGGGGTATTGAAAATTGCCTCCATTGGGTGAAAGATGTTGTGTTCAAAGAAGATAATTCAACGATCCGTATGGGCAATGCACCTGCAAATCTTTCCATATTGAGAGCGATCGCTCTCAATATACTGCGTCGAAATGGTCATACTTCCATCACAACTTCTCAAAGATTTCTCTCTCATGATATTGACAAACTTCTTGCCCTTGTGGAATGAAACAGCCCTGC
>NZ_JAYGHD010000281.1:0-1173 GCF_034932245.1 Nostoc sp. UHCC 0251 | reverse complement strand
GGGAGCATCCACTTTTGGAAGAAACACCTAATCAGACAGCAAGTAAACCATTAAGATAAGCACAACGAACAGAGAGGATGTGATTAACACTTTCAACATTCCACTGTGCGCCAGAAATTTTAATCCTTAAGCCAATTTGTTTAATTGCAGACTCAACGGCACCAGAACCAATAGAACATAACTGTTCAGCCTGATAATAGTTGTAATTGACAATGCGAGGGAGATGCTTTTCCAGATAAGCGATGAAATTTTTAGCTTGTTTACCTCGGCAATAATTAAATAAAGTCTTGGCTGCTTCTACTTGACCTTTCCACAATAAAGCTTCCGCAGCTTTGAGTCGCTTCAAAGAACCACCAACTTTATAAAGATTTTCCTTCAGATGATACCAATCCAAAATTTCACAGCGAGAAAACTGGTCTTGGCCAAATTCTCGCACTAGATTCCACACACCATCGTGACCATCTCCCAAGCAAACAAGGGGGTCTACCAACTGTTGGCTATTAACATAATCAATTAATGATTGGTTGTCATCAAAAAATGCACCATAGTAAATCCCTTGCAGGCGAACAGTTTTATAGTCTCGCCAGTGACAACCTGCTTTTGGTTTACCTCGCAGTCGGACTTTGCCTCCATCTACACTTACTTCGGAGACGGCTTGCAATGCTACGGGTAGTTGAAAATCTTGTGACAAAACTAGTTTTTGTTGGGTTGAGTGACCAACTTTTACTCCTGTTAGTGCCTCTACCTCTATTTCTGCATTCTGGTAGGAAATATTTGCTGATAGTCTCAAACAACATTTTTTCAGTAATGGACTTAACCTAGTTCTTGGTTTTAAACCCAGTCTCTGTAACTGTTTAGCTTTGAGAGTTAGTTCTCCAACTAGGCTTTGAATTTTCCTCGTTTTACCTACTTTTGTCCCTGTTTTCTGTTCGACAAAAAAAGGGCTATTTCTGGACTCACACGTTCTAGTATTTGACTACGAACTTTTTTTTCTATACTTTCTAGGTCTGTTAACTGACTCTTATCCGCTTCTTCATATAGTAATTTTGCCAGTTCCCTTACACAGGCTTTTATTTGTTCTTCTCTATCTTGGCTCATAGTAGTTGATGCACTCTTTTTATCTCCTTTTACATTCTCCCTTATTTTGTATATCTTCCAAAAGTGGATGCTCCC
>NZ_JAYGHD010000280.1:0-1176 GCF_034932245.1 Nostoc sp. UHCC 0251 | reverse complement strand
GGGAGCATCTCACCTTTGCAAATATAGGTGTAAGTGAGGGAAGATAGTTACACTCTTTGACACAAGTAGCAAGTGCAACTCCTATGACCCCTGAAGACTCGCAACGTCTGGAAGCCTGTTTGCTCGAAGCAGCAGAGATTCTTTATCGGAACACTCAAGCTGAAGAGCTAAGAAGCTTTGAGAGTTTAGAAAAAGCAGTAAGAACTCAAGTTCTAGAGCAAGTCAGCCCAAAAATTGCTTTTTTTTTATTAAACAAGTCACAGGCACAGAAAAAGGTAGAGCAAGAATAGTCAAGAGCGTTGTAGGCCAAGTAAAACTGACAGATAGGCAAGCAAAAATCTTGGGGTTAAAGCCTTATAGCCAATTGAGTCCACTATTTGAAAAAAATTGCCTGCTGCTGAGTGGGAATGAATCATTTCAAGATTCTGAAAAAGACATTGAAGCATTAACAGGTATAAAGGTCTCTCATAGCACTTTGCAACGACTGGTTCATCGGCAGGAGTTTGAGGAGCCTACAGCTTTACAAGGTGTCTCAGAGTTAAGCATCGATGGCGGAAAAGTCCGTATCCGTTCTCAAATCAAAGGTGCGGAAAGTTATTGGCGAGACTACAAAGCCGTTCGCTTACAGGGTATTTATTATGGTACATTCTTCCAAGACAACTTGTCTTTGATAGATTGGGTTAATAGTCAACGTCTTCTTTTCCCCCTTATTTGCTTGGGGGATGGACATGATGGTGTGTGGAATCTGTTTGACGAAATTGGCAGCACCACTATTAGACAGGAGATTTTGGATTGGTATCACCTCAAAGAAAATCTTTACAAGGTTGGTGGGTCGCTTAAACGCCTCAAAGCCGCAGAGACATTTCTTTGGCAGGGTCAAATTGAATCAGCGATCGCTTTATTTGCCGATTTGAAAAAAAAGCCTGCCCAAAATTTCATCAACTATCTTCAAAAGCATTCACGACGAATCGTTAACTACGAGTATCTTTCTCAAGAAGGCTTATGTTCTATCGGTTCTGGTGCTGTTGAATCAGCTGTGAAACAGATTGGTAAGCGTTTAAAAATTTCTGGCGCACAGTGGAAATTGGAAAACGTGCCTCGGATGCTACAACTTCGATCCGCCTATCTCAATGGTCAGCTTTCTAACTGATATTTTTGCAAAGGTGAGATGCTCCC
>NZ_JAYGHD010000279.1:0-1179 GCF_034932245.1 Nostoc sp. UHCC 0251 | reverse complement strand
AGTGGGGAGTGGGGAGTGGGGAGTGGGGAGTGGGGAGTGGGGGATGAGGGAGCAGGGGAGGCAGGGGGAGCAGGGGAAGACAAGGGGACAAGGGGACAAGGGGACAAAGAGAATAACCTATGCCCAATGCCCAATGCCCAATGACCAATGACTAATGACTAATGACCAATAAATACATCCCAAAACAGCATTAGGGAAATTACCAACAACATCACGCCTGCTGATTTTTCTACAGTTTTTGGGCTGAGTCGCGTGGCTATCCAACTACCTAAAAGCACACCTAATAAGCTGGTGGTTATCAGCGCAGCCGCAGATCCGATAAATACCACCCACGGCGAATGAGATTCTGCACTCATTAATAGAGTGGATAGCTGAGTTTTATCTCCAATTTCTGCTAGAAAAATGGTTATAAAAGTTGTACCAAAAACTACTAACGCTGATTGCTGCTTTTGAGGACTATCGGCAACTACAGGCTGAACTGGCTGGTCGATCACAGAAATTAAGTTTAAATCATTGCTGTCTTTCAGTTCTAGCTCAATTTCAGTTTGAGATATGCCAGAAATCTCCAAAGGTGCAGAGTCAAGTTTCACAGGCAGTAGTTTGGTTGCTAAGTTGCTTTCATATTTCTATCATATTCTCAGATTGTTGTAATAAATTGCAACTACATAAATGGAGATAAAAAATTATCGGGTGTCTTTGCGTCTTTGCATCCTCTTTACAGCCCAACAGCTTTATTGAAGCGTAGTATTTCCAGACTGCGATCGCCGTATACTCCTTCTATTTGCTGGTAACAGCAGTCAATGGCAAAATCGTTAACTTCTTCTGGTTCAACCCCATACATATCTTGAAACACTTCTGATTCCACGCGGCAGAAACGAGGACGATCTGAGTAGATGCGGCATTCTCGCGTGGTATGGTCGAAGTTAACGCACCATCCCCCTTCGCCTACCATGCTGAGATATAGTTCTAATTCTGGTGGAGAGAGATACTCATCCAAATCTGGACGCTCTGCTGGATCAAGATTACAGCAGGCTCCACATTGTTTTACACATTGCCAAGTTGCCATTTTTTATTAGGGAGTGGGGAGTGGGGAGTGGGGAGTGGGGAGTGGGGAGTGGGGAGCAAGGGGAGCAGGGGAGCAGGGGAGCCGAGGAGAAGTTGCAGTAAGTTTTTCAGTTT
>NZ_JAYGHD010000278.1:0-1179 GCF_034932245.1 Nostoc sp. UHCC 0251 | reverse complement strand
TAAGTAAGTAGGCATGAAAAAACCAAACTATGTGAAGATAAGTAAATACGGAGAATATATTTACCGAGGTAGCTAAAACATGGGCGCTCGTTTAAGGGTATTCCTGACTCGTGAGCAAGACCAAACTCTATTAACCCTAAGAACAGCAGATGTACCCCAAAAAGTTAAAGACCGAGCGGAAGTAATCAGATTAAACGCACATGGCTGGTATGTGGAAAAAATAGCAGGTCATTTAAATTGGACTCCACAGACAGTAAGAGAGGTTTTGCACAAATGGAAAAAGCATGGTCTAGAAGGGCTTTGGGAACTACCTGGGCGAGGGGGAAAGAGCAAATGGAAAGAAGAGGATATAGTGTTTTTGGAAGAATGTCTTAAGAAAGAAGCACGCACATACAACAGTCCTCAATTAGCTAAAAAACTTTATTGCGATCGCAACGTGAAATTAAGTCCCGACAGATTAAGACGGGTACTCAAAAAAAGGGGATCAAATGGAAGCGGGCTTTTGATGTGCCACAAAGGAAAACAAGACCCGATAGCCAGAGCTAAGAAGCAAGCAGATTTAGATATGCTGGAATTAGCCGCAGCATCGGGAGAAATCGATCTAAAGTATCTTGATGAGTCAGGGTTTTGTGTATGGAGCGAGCCAGGTTACACCTATTACTTCAGAGGTGAACAAAAACGTTTAGAACAAAAAAAGCGTCGTGGTCGTAGATTAAGTATTATCGGATTTCTTCAACCAATAATTAGTTTTGTTTATGGTTTGGTTATTGGGGGTGTTGACCGCAAGTCTTATATCCAAATGATGGAACTTGAAGCAGCTGATGCCGAAAAAACTGGACGTACAAGGGTAATTGTGCAGGATAACGGGCCAATCCACCGATGCAAAGAAGTACAAGATCTGTGGTCGAAATGGGAGAGGCAGGGTTTGTATATCTTCTTTTTACCAAAATACTGCTCTGAAATGAACCCAATTGAATTGGAATGGCAACACCTTAAAAAAGATGAGCTATCTGGGCAAATATTTGATGATGAGTTAGACCTTGCCTATGCAGTCATTGATGGCGTTACTACTAGGGGAGAAAAAGGAAACTATAGTACGCAGCGTGTAAAATTTAACTCTATTGCTTGTGATTAAGCTTTCGTTACATAGCTATAAATTTTCTCGCCTACCTACTTAGA
>NZ_JAYGHD010000277.1:0-1198 GCF_034932245.1 Nostoc sp. UHCC 0251 | reverse complement strand
TATTTTCAACCGACTCTGCATTTATATTATGCAGCTTAAATGCCGATTAGCTTAATACATTTGAATTAGAAAAGGTACAGTCAGGGTTGAAATTGGTGAAATGGTTGAAAGATCGTTAACTTGATCATGAAATTATAGCCAGCCGCCAATAAGTAAGAATGCCGCCCAGTGGGAAGGGTGTTGATATTGAGGGTTTGATATCAGTTGCAATTGTGCAAGACGTAGTGCCTCGACTTTAGTCAAACCATCTTTCAATCGTTGATAAAATTCTTTCATCAGTAAAGCGCTGGAATCAGCATCTACTTGCCAGAGAGTGGCTATCGTACTTCTGGCTCCGGCTTGTACTGCTACTCCAGCCATTCCTAGAGCTGATCTCTTATTACCTTTGGCAGTTTGGCAAGCACTCAAAACTAATAACTCAATTCCTTCTTGGGTAGACTGAGTTTTTTCTTTGAGTAAATCATTAAATTCGGAAACAGTAATTGGTTTATCCCAAGCAAAAATCATTGTTCGCTCAGGAACAGAACTAAATTGAGCGTGAGTAGTTAGGTGAATTATTGAAAAATCATCTGTACTCAATTCTTTATCTAGCATTGGGCTAACAAAATCTTCGTTTAAAAATACTTTTGAAGAAGTAATTCCTTTTTTTATATTTGCTATTTCTACTTCCACCCCTGGCAATACTTTGAGTCCTTTAGGAGCATTGGGAGCGTAAAAACTAGGGCTGATCTTGCTGAGTCCAGCAATGAAAGCTTTTAACTGCTTCTCTTTTAAAAGTTTAGGTGGTTGCATTCGAGAACCCAGAGTACCTGTAATGCCGTAGCGCTCGATCAGATAATTTTTTCCATCATGAAACAAGCCCATCGGTAAACTTTGCAAAGATGCATCTAAAGTAAATACTAGTGTTCCTGATGTCGGTAAATATTTGATAGGTGCAATCAATAGATTATAAAGTGCTTGTGAATGCTCCAGAATCACATCTGCACCAACATAAGCAAGATTCTTGTCTTGTAAAGTATCTACAAGATTATTAATATGTCCTCTAATTAGCTGAGATTCAATAGAGTGGTGATGAAGAGGCTGTTTAGGAGATTGAGAGATTACTTCTACACTATCAACTAAATCGATTATATGAATAATTGTTGGGCTAGTAAGCTAATCGGCATTTAAATTGCAACATAGTCACTATTGCCTTTGT
>NZ_JAYGHD010000276.1:0-1221 GCF_034932245.1 Nostoc sp. UHCC 0251 | reverse complement strand
CTACTAGTGGTCTGGCAAGTCAACTTTGATGGGTGAGACATCTGGGTACAGCCGTCCCATTTTCTTACGTGCATCCGTAGTTTTAAAGCGCCAATTTACACTTGCTTTTTGAGAATTGCGATCGCTTTCCCAAAAGGCGATTTCTTGGGATAATGTTTGTACATCAGCAATTCGTCTTTCCAAACACTGACGTGATAAAACGGAAAATTCAATCTCAACTTGGTTTAACCAACTAGCATGTTTGGGGGTGTAGTGAAACTCTAATTTTTGGACAATCCGACGTGCTTCTTCTGGTGGAAATACTTCGTACAAAGCCGATGGATTATGTGTATTCAGGTTATCAACTACTAAACGAATAGATTCTGCTTGTAGGCAATGAATGTCAACTAAATTTTTCATTTGTAAAGCAAAATCTTTTTTTGTTCTCTGTTGTGTAACCTCAATATGTCGCCAACCTTTATGAGGTTCAAAAATTGCAAATAAATTGACACTTCCATTGCGTTTATACTCGTAGTCATAACGAAGAGGTTGCTCTGGTTCAGGTGGTAATGGTTCTCTAACATCCTCTAATAAAGGATATGGGCGTTCATCGAAACAAATCACTGGATGTTTTGGGTCATATGGTTGGCTGTATAAATCTAATAAATCTTCCATCCGTAAAACATACTCAGCATCCACTTTGGGAATGCACCATTGTTCTTTTAACCAAGGTTTAATTTCGTTTTTTTTAAATAGGAGCGAACTGTTTCTTTAGAGACTGAATCTACGATGTTTAGACTTACCATCCGCTCTGCTAATAGTTTCATCGTCCAACGATTTCTTCCCTCTGGGGCAGTCGAACATGCTGTTGCAATCAGAAAGGCTTCTTGCTGACCATTCAACTTTGGTTGTTTTGGTGGATGAGGGCGGTCTTGTACAGCTAATTCAATTCCTCCCTCTACGTATCGAAGACGGGTACGCTCTACGGTGGAAACGTGTACTCTTAGAGATTCTGCGATCGCTCTATCAGTTTCTCCTTCACTCGCCATCAAAAGTATATGGGCGCGGGTAATGCTTCTTGCTTTACTTTTACCTGTTTTGATTAGCGATCGCAGTTGTTCTACCTCCGAGTCACTTAAATTTACTGTATATTTTTTACCCATGATGACACCCTAAACCCGTTAAGATAAGCATACCAAAAAACGGCATTAACTCATCAAAGTTGACTTGCCAGACCACTAG
>NZ_JAYGHD010000275.1:0-1329 GCF_034932245.1 Nostoc sp. UHCC 0251 | reverse complement strand
TAAGGGATTTGCAGAAAAATAAAATACCAGCCATTCTAGAAGAGAGGAAGCGGTGAACTGTCCGCGCCTGGTTTAAATATCTAGAATGGGAATCCCTCAATTCATGCTCACCGACACCATCAAATCGACCTTTAAAGATGCAGCACAGAAACTGACTGGCAATCGCAAACGAGATTTCATGGCAAAAGTTACCGAAGATTACTTCAATAGTTCAGCCCGCAAAGCAGAAACCGTTTTAGGATGGAATCGCTCCTGTGTGCAACTCGGCTTGCATGAAAGGCGGACAGGGATAGTCTGTGTAGAGAATTATCAGGCAAGGGGACGACACAATAGTATTGAGGTATTGCCCAACTTAGAAGCAGATATTCGTTCATTGGTGGATGCTCAAGCCCAAGCCGACCCTAAATTTCAATCGACCTTTCTGTATGCCCGCATTAGTGCTAGAGCAGTACGAGAAGCATTAGTAAGTGTTCATGGCTATAACGAGAGCGAATTGCCATCTCGTCAAACTTGCGGAGAAATTCTCAATCGCTTAGGGTATCGCCTAAAAAAACACAAAAAACGAAACCCTTGAAAAAGATTCCGCAAACTGATGCCATTTTCGAGAATGTGTTCCGGGAGAATCAGGCATCAGATGAAAATCCCAAATCGTTGCGAGTGTCTATAGATACTAAAGCTAAGGTGAAGATTGGCAACCTTTCCAGAGGCGGTAAAGCTCGGACACTGGAGGCAAAAGCTGCTGATGACCACGATACACAGTGGCAATCAGTCTTAGTTCCCTTCGGCATTCTCAATACACATAATGACCAGCTATCGATTTACTTGGGTCAGTCGGCGGAAACCAGTGATTTTATCGTCGATTGTTTAACCGCTTGGTGGCATGAGAATCAACACAATTACCTGGAACTCCATGAGTGGGTGATTGATCTTGATGGCGGTGCCGCTACTCGCAGTAACCGTACACAATTTATCAAACGCATGGTTGAGTTGTCTTGTGCAATTAATTTAAAAATTCGACTGATTTATTATCCCCCTTACCATAGTAAGTACAATCCAATAGAGCGGTGTTGGGCTGCCTTGGAGAACTATTGGAATGGTGCGATTTTAGATTCTGTTGCTGCCGCCGCACAATGGGCTGCCAATATGACTTGGAAAGGAATTGCTCCCATTGTACATCTGGTTGAAACCACTTATGAAAAAGGAATCAAGGTTCTCTCACAAGAGTTAGAACAATACCAACCCCAATGGCAGCGTTCTGAAACATTACCCAAATGGGATATTACTATTGTCCCTGTTTAGCTGGTACTTTATTTTCTTGCAAGTCCCTAA
>NZ_JAYGHD010000274.1:0-1351 GCF_034932245.1 Nostoc sp. UHCC 0251 | reverse complement strand
TGGCTCCCCTACATATACTTAGATTTTTTCATAAATCAAATACTAGTCCTATATTATTGAGCTTGTTATAAATCTATTAACTAATTGAGCCTTTTCATTTCAGTTAAACACAGTCGATTTGTGTATATAAAATGTGTTTATCCCAAAACAATACTCCGGCAGTCACGGAAAGGGATGTGGTCAAAAGAGGAAAAGGGTCATTGGGCATGGGGAAGAGGACTTGGGGACAAGGAGAATTGGGGACAAGGGGAAAGACTTATTTCAAGTTTTTACCTCTTCTCCCCTTGTCCCCTTGTCTCCCCTACCTCTTCGCTCAAAATTCTTCCGCTTGGGGAAGCGGGAAGATTTCACCAGCTAAGTAAGCTTGAAAGTGCTTTTGGAAGTACAACCAGGAAGTCATATCTTCCCCATCTATAAATGCTTTTGGGGCTTTTTTATATAGAGGAATACGGTTATTAATTTCGTCTTGCAACAGTGGAGGCAGTTCGGTTAAACCATTGACTTTGCTGCCAACAGCACTGTAGATCAGTTGACCGGGGCGATCGCCCATTTTCATCCAGGGAAGCCATTGACCAATCCGATCCCAACTCAGTTTGAGTTGAGAAACTGAGGAGAGGGCTGTGTTGAATAAATCTGCGGTTGGCACTGTTAATTTAAACAATTCTGCTGCCTGATAAATTGGATTTGGGCTGTATTCGGCAAATTTGCGATCGTCTGCTAAGGGATTAGGGTAATAGGGAAATATATCAAAAACAAAGGTTGTGCTGTCACCATCTACTTGTGCGGGGAAATTTCCCTTAAACTTACCTTGCACTGGATTATTAGCAACGTGAATTACCGGAACTGTCTCGCCCGTCCAAGGATTCTCCCATTTGGACAAAACCTCATCTGTTTGTGGATTAAGGTAGTAAGTCAGTTCCCTAGAAGTAAAATCCCAGCTACCCTCTGTTGTGGGAATACACCTACTAACACTCAATCCCAGCATTTTAAACAGAAGTTGTCTTTTCTCACCGGGGATAAAAGCGTAAATTTTACCTTTCCAAATCAGGAAAGTGGATTCGCTAGGGTCGAGGGAAGAACGAGTTTTAACCCAGTGCTGCGCTTCAAGTTCTTGGATTTGGGCAACCATCTAAAGCATCCTTAGTATTTGGATAACAAAAGAATAAGCTAATCAGCATTCAAGTTGTATCTTTAGGAGCTAGGAAGTGGGGAGCAAGGAGGCAGTGGCAACATTTCGGGGTAGAAGAGATCAACTTAAGCTAAAAGCTTTGTCAAATCTCGTTTCCAGCCTCTAGGCTGGAAATGCAACTCGAAAAGCGGCTCTGCCGCCAGCAAGGGAGGCGGAGCCTCT
>NZ_JAYGHD010000273.1:0-1400 GCF_034932245.1 Nostoc sp. UHCC 0251 | reverse complement strand
ATCTGTTAAGGCAGGCAGGGGGAGCAGGGGAGGCAGAGGGGCAGGGGGGCAGGGGAAGAAAATACTTCCTTATCTTCCTTGTCTTCCTCGTCCCTCATCTCTTGGAAATAGTAAAAATCCTGAGCAACTGAGTATTATGTTTCCCACTTAGCCTTCAAGACTATCGATTTTGGATAAATTTAAATAACTTCAGGGTGTTGGGCGGATGTTGCATCGAAACGAAACATCAAAAAATCCCCTGGCTTTTAGCCAGGGGATTTTCAAACTTGGTCTATTAATACAGTGAGAGAATTATTTTTTGGGCGAGATGAGCATCATCATGTTTCGCCCTTCTTTTTTAGGCGCTTGTTGAAGCTCACCAAATGGCTCCAAATCCGTTGCCATTCGTTTGAGCAAATCTTCTGCTAGGTCACTGTGTTGAATTTCTCGACCCCGGAACATCACAGTCGCTTTGACTTTATCACCATCTTTCAAAAAGCGCTCCGCTTGCTTGACACGCACGTTGTAGTCGTGTTCTTCTATTTTGTAGCGCATCTTAACTTCTTTGACATCAGCCGTGTGCTGTTTTTTCCGGGCTTCCCGCGCCTTTTTCTCCTGCTCAAACTTGTATTTCCCGTAGTCCATAATCCGACAAACTGGCGGGTCAGCTTTGTCACTTATTAGCACCAAATCTAACTCTTTTTCTTCTGCTAGTTGTAGTGCTTCCTGTGGGAGCATAATTCCCAGTTGAGCACCATCAGTGTCAATGACCCGAATTTTCGGGAAGCGAATTCGTTCGTTAATTTGGGGCAGATCGCGAGTTCTTTTCTTCTCAATCACAGGCATTATGATTTTTGGGGGAGCTCTTAATGAAGGATTTGGTGTGGTCTTGATTGGTATGCCTCAGAGGCAAAATACGGAAATAACTCAGGACTGAAAACATAGTCTACAGTTCTAGAGTAACTAATCCATAAAATAGTTGCCTCCTTGTATTTGTCATTCTACTAAGTCTGAGAGAATTTCTTTGCAATAGTTAATCTAAATTACACAACCTAGACTCATGTTAAATATTATTACAATCATTTAGCAATACTTTATGCAATTGCATTGAGCAACATCATATCTCTAGAATACCAAGATTACGAATCCAGGACATGTAGCAAAATCAATGTAACATATTACCTTACATGTAGTAACAGTAGTAGTATGTATAGTCAAAAACCGTTGATCAATTGAGCGATATAGATGCGATCGCTATCTTTGATAAGTGACAACACCCCAAAGGCAGGGGCATGGGTTCAATGGGTACTGACTGTAAGTGCCATATAGAAATTTTAGCTAAGATGCAGCAATAAGGGCACAGCATTGCTCATTGGTGTCAACTTAACGTGAAAACCACTCCAGACAAAGCTTTGATAGAT
>NZ_JAYGHD010000272.1:0-1452 GCF_034932245.1 Nostoc sp. UHCC 0251 | reverse complement strand
CAATACCTTAGCCAAAATAAGAGGATGAGGAGAGAGGGCCGATGTAGTAGAGTTATTGTCTCTCACAACGACAACTCAAAAACCACAATCAGCCCATGTCCGATATCTTATCACTGCTACAATGCTTGCTACCGCAGATAAACGCTACGACGATGCGGCAATTGAACCAGATAATCCTGGCCATGTTAGCAATGAGCGGGCGAGCCACCATGTTGGGAATCTCGCGCTGGACAGGCACTGGTGGTAGTTATCGGACGATATTGAGATTCTTTCATACAGTAATCCCTTGGGCAACGTTGTTTTGGCTATTTTTCCGCAAGCATTTGTTTCGTACAAATGAGGTATATTTGCTTGCAGGAGATGAAGTTGTAATCAGTAAATCCGGGAAAAAGACTTATGGGCTGGATAGATTTTTTTCTAGCCTCGTCAGCAAACCTATATTAGGGCTATCTTTTTTTACATTATCATTAGTAAGTGTTGAGCGAAGACACTCGTTTCCGATTCAAATAGAACAGGTAATCAAGAGCAATGTAGAAGAAAGTAGCGTATTGCCAAGAACAGAAATCAAATCCAAAGAAAAACGTGGACGTGGACGACCAAAAGGGAGTAAAAATAAAAATAAAACAGAAGTAATCCTCACATCGGAATTACTAAGAATTAAGAAGATGATTAATGAGTTAGTCTTGTTAATAGCTAACTTTATCCCACTGACTTACTTAGTCTTAGACGGTCATTTTGGTAACAATAATGCCTTGCAAATGGTTCGGCAAGTTAATTTGCACATAATTTCCAAGTTGCGCCATGATTCGGCATTGTATATACCCTATCAACATCCTGACTCCAATAGTCGCTCTCGTCGTAAATACGGTGATAAGATTGACTACTGTAACATGCATGATAGATATTTATGTAAAAGTACCATTGAAGATGATATCAAAACCGATATTTATCAAGCTACTTTACTCCACAAGGAATTTGCCCAAGCACTGAATATAGTTATTTTGTTCAAAACCAATCTTAAAACTAATGCTAATAGTCATGTAATCCTATTTTCTAGCGACCTAAAGTTGTCATACGAAAAGATAATCGACTACTACAAACTGCGCTTTCAAATCGAGTTTAATTTTCGAGATGCCAAACAGTTTTGGGGATTGGAAGATTTTATGAACCTGAGCCAAGCTGCCGTGACTAATGCTGCTAACTTAGCATTCTTTATGGTCAACTTATCCCATCATCTTCTGTCTGATTTCCGTCAACACAATCCCGACTCCGGCATTATTGATCTTAAGGCTTACTACCGTGGTTTTCGATATGTTCGTGAAATGTTAAAAATGCTTCCCGAAATCCCTGAGCCTATTTTATTAACCAAGATTTTTGCCAAGCTTACTGCTTTAGGACGTATTCATCCCGTTTCCACCGGCGTTGAACCCTCGTAAATTGGCAGAGGTATTG
>NZ_JAYGHD010000271.1:0-1477 GCF_034932245.1 Nostoc sp. UHCC 0251 | reverse complement strand
GTAACTGCCTAGCTAGTAGTAATAGAGGAAAGAAAAACAGAGACATCACCTTCTAAAGCATCAGTAATAACTTCGAGGAGATTAAGACCATGCTTAGAAGCAGTGGAAAGAAAAGAACGGATATTGGCGAATGAAACCGCAAAATCAAATGAGCGAAAGCCACCGGAAATTTTCTGTTTACACTTCATCATCCGCAAGTCACGTTCTGCTTGATTATTGGTAAAGGGAACATCAGGCTCTGTGAGAAACCGTAAAACATCACCCCGAAAATTGTGGAGACGCAACAGCAAATTATGACCAACTCGCCGTTTTACTCGTCCGCGATTACCTTGACGAGTCAGGGGTGGTTGGCTGTGATGAAAACTCAACCCTCGTTGTAGAATTTGCTCATACAGTTGATTGAGACGAGGAAGAATATTTTTCGGAATACCCGATTGATAGCGATGTTGATAATTACAAGCTAAAAGCAACAACTTCTTCATAGACTTAGCCCAAGATTCTTGCTCGATTTCCTCCAAGGCTTTAAGTTCTCGAAGATGATGGGCATTACACAAAGCGTGATTGACATCAAGGAGTTGATAATAGGGGTTCCAATGGTCGTGGACTACTACACCCTTGATATCAGCTAATACTTCTATGTCTTTACGTTTAGGAGAAACTCGATACCAAGTTTGTGTTTCGGTTGAAACCACGTGCAACCAATTGGTTTTACCACCAATCCTGAATCCAGTTTCGTCTAGATGTTTAACTGGGGAAGTTTTGACTGCTCCTGCAATCTCATCCACTACAGGTTCTATTATTTTTGCTAGAGTCAAAGTTGTCTTTGCGATTGTACCTGGTGTCATTCGACAGCTAAATAAATCATCTAGAACTTCGCTCAATCTGTCTTCGGGAATAAAATGCTGATGGTGTAGATAAGCCGCAACTGCTCTAATTCTCGCTCCATACTGTACTGGTGCAATAACCGATTTTGGAAAACTCCCTTGTAGGAGAGTTTTACATTCTGGACATTCTTTTACTGCCACTCTGTGTTCTGTGACGATGATACCTGGGTCTGGTATATCAAATACTTGTCGCTTAATTATTTTTTTTGCTATTACAACAGAAATATCACATCCACATCCAGGACATGAGCATCTTGTTGGATGTTCTACGATATTGTCTGGCTGCAATACCTGTTCTAATGTCTGCCCTGGATGACCTATTTGTCCTCCTGATGGCCGCTTTCCTCTTTCTCTTAAACTTTTTGTCCGTATTTTACTTGACTTTTTGAGTCCGTCGCTTGTCGGTGGTTTTGAACTTGTTTTGCTATCTAGTCCCAAACCTCTCTCTAGCTCTGCTATCCGTTCCCGCAGTGCTTGATTTTCTTTCTCCAGCCTCTCGATTTTTTGATCTTTTTCTTCTGGACTCATGCTTGAACACTACCATCTTTCTTCCCTCATGGGAATATTCCTGGTATTCCTACCTGGGCAGTTAC
>NZ_JAYGHD010000270.1:0-1490 GCF_034932245.1 Nostoc sp. UHCC 0251 | reverse complement strand
ACCATCTTTCTTCCCTCATGGGAATATTCCTGGTATTCCTACCTGGGCAGTTACGATGTTTCTTCAATTGGGCAGCAGCTTGAACAAACAGAGAACGGGTTTGTGGCAACTCAGCTAAACCATTCAGTAGTCCGAAGTCATGAATCATACCGTTATACTGCACAGTTGTCACCTCGACCCCAGCTTCATCGAGCTTGCGTCCGTAAGCTGTGCCTTCGTCATGCAAAATATCGCTCTCTGCAACCACAATTAACGCTGGAGGCAAGCCTTTGAGTTGCTCAACCGTCGCCTGTAGGGGAGAAGCATAGATGTCTCTGCGCTTTTCTGGGTCAGCGATGTACATATCATACATCCACTTCATCGCTGGTACAGTCAGAAAACGCTGATCGCCAAATTGGTTATAAGAATTTGTTTCAAAATCAGCATCTACAATAGGCCACATCAGGATTTGCAGCTTGATGTGTGGTCCTCCTTTTTCTTTCGCCTTCAAAGCAGTGACAGTTGTCATGTTACCGCCGACACTGTTGCCAACGACTGCCAAATTCTTGCCATCCACTCCAATCTCCTCACCATGCTCGGCAACCCATTTGGTCGCAGCATAAATCTCATTGATTGCCTGTGGGTACTGAGCATCTGGTGTGCGAGTATAGTTGACAAAGACACCTGCAAACCCTGAAAGCACAACCAGATCGCGAACCATACGCTTGTGTGTTGGGTAATCACCCAGTACCCAACCACCACCATGAATAAAGATGAAAACAGGTAATGTGCCTTTGACCCCTAATGGTCGTACAATATTCAGGGTAATTGAATAACCCTCAGCAGTAATCGTCTTTTGGGACTCTTCAATGCCTGAAAGGTCTACTGAAACCGAAGCCTGTGCATCTACAAGAACTTGACGTGCTTCGACTGGAGTGAGTTTCTCCAACGCCACACCCCCTGAATTTAGCACTTTCAAAAATTCCTTCGTTCCTTTGGAAAGACGTGGATCGTCTGCAACTTCCAAAATTTTTGCTGCTTGCGAGTTTGCTTGAGCAACCATGACATTCTCCTTTAATAACTTGTAAACAAGATGTTAAGTTAATTGATTTAACACTGCTGCTTGATCAGTAGTAATTGTAGTAATGACAATCACTTTTTACCGACATAGTTTCCCAGCCCAAACTATTTGTTACTGGTGGTTAGCTTGGTGTTCTCTACAACGTGAGTGGTCAGAAAGCGGTGAATATGGTCAGCGATCGCGTCTCCATCTTCTTCCAGAGCAAAATGCCCCGTATCAAACAAATGAAACTCCAGGTTTTTTAAGTCGCGTTTGTAGGCATAAGCTCCCTCGACTAAAAAGCCCTGGTCATTTTTGCCCCATACAATTAGCGTGGGTGGTTGATATTGGTGCAAGTAAGCTTGCCACGCTAGGATATAACCGCACATTGGACTGGTAGTCGGATACTGTTGGCGAAAGTGTTACAAACGCATAAACAAAAGTGTTACAA